>JACDCM010000053.1 GCA_013817545.1 Gemmatimonadaceae bacterium
TTCGCTCGGCGATTGCCGCTGGTGCCGTAACAGCCGATCTGGGAGGATCGCTCGGAACACGAGCGGTGGGGGACGCGATCGCGGACCGGGTCCGGCGCTCGGCGAAATAGAGTGCGGATTGCGGATGAACGCGGACGACCCGCGCAACCGCTGTTAGTCCGTAATCCGCGATCCGCAATCATTTGCTTGTATAGCCGCATTCCCCTGTCCATCTTTCCAGGGTCTGTAGCTCCTTTCTGCCGACCACCCTTGGTGATGTGAAACTC
Organism: Gemmatimonadaceae bacterium; assembly: GCA_013817545.1. GTDB lineage: Bacteria > Gemmatimonadota > Gemmatimonadetes > Gemmatimonadales > Gemmatimonadaceae > JACMME01. The sequence continues at coordinate 267 of JACDCM010000053.1, forward strand.
AGTGAAAACCCAGAACGGCAGTCGCAGCGTCGTATTCCTTTCAGGTGTCCGAACCCCTTTTGGCACCTTTGGCGGTACTCTCAAGGACATGTCGGCAGTAGACCTTACAGTTGTTGCCGCAAAGGCCGCTATGGAGCGTGCCAATGTCGAGCCGAGCGAAATCCAGCAGGCCATTTTCGGAAACGTGATGCAGACTACGTCGGATGCGATCTATTTCGCGCGGCACGTGGCGCTCAAGGCGGGTTGCCCGATCGATGCCCCAGCCCTCACAGTGAACCGTCTATGCGGTTCCGGCTTTCAGGCGATCGTGTCGGGCGCGCAGGAAATCCTGCTCGGCGAGGCGGATGTCTGTCTTGTGGGAGGAGGTGAGTCGATGTCAACCGCGCCTCACATAGCGCGCGGACTTCGTTGGGGAACAGCGCTCGGCAAGTCGCCTGCACTCGAGGACTCGCTGTGGGAGGCTCTGACCGATTCCTACGCCGGCCTCTCAATGGCGCAGACCGCCGAGAATCTGGCAGAGCAGTACAAGCTCGACCGTAGCAGTGTCGACGCTTTTGCGCTCAGGTCGCAGCAACTGGCCAAGCAGGCATGGGACGCAGGGGCTTACGGAGATGAGGTGGTCCCTGTCCCGGTAAAGAATTCCAGGACGCGCCAAATGGAGGATTTCGCTCGCGACGAGCACATGCGTCCCGAGACGACTGCGGAGGGGCTGGCCAAGTTGCGTCCGGTTTTCAAGGCTGATGGCGTAGTCACCGCCGGCAACGCGTCCGGTATCGGCGACGGCGCCGCTGCACTCGTCATCGCAAGCGCAGAGTACGCTGAGCGGAAAGGACTCACCCCGCTAGCTCGCCTCGTGTCGTGGGGTGCGGCGGGTGTCGACCCCAGAATCATGGGAATCGGACCGGTTCCCGCTACGAAGAACGCATTGAAGAGAGCGGAAATGTCTCTCGACGACATGGATCTCATAGAGCTGAACGAAGCCTTCGCGCCGCAAGCGTGTGCGGTGGAGGCCGAGCTACGAATTCCGCGCGACAAGCTCAACGTGCACGGCGGCGCGATCGCCCTGAGCCATCCGCTAGGCGCATCCGGGGCGCGAATAACGGCACACCTCATTCACGCTCTCCGCGCTCAGGGCAAGCGCTACGGACTCGGCACCGCCTGCATCGGAGGTGGCCAGGGAATGGCGGTGATAGTGGAAGCGATGAATGGTAAGTAGTAAGTGAGGGAGGCGGGAGGCGGAAGCGGAAGCGGGAGGCGTAGTACTCGCCGGGGATGGGGCTGGTAAGTGGGGGAGCGGGATGCGGTACAACTGACCACTGATCACACAGACTGAGGCTGGACACTGAAACTGTTTGAGACTGGGCCGCGGCGCTAAAACTGAAAGCGAATCACACATTCTGACACTGACCTAGACCGCCAATGCAAGACACCGTAGGAAGTACAACTCGCACCGTGACAATCGCCGTCCTCCTGGCAGCGGCTTTAGCTGCCTGCGCCAGCGGCTCAGGCGGCGGAGCGGCTCCGGACAACACTCCGCAGCCCGGAGGCACGCCCACGTCCGGCCGGATCAACTCTACCTGGCCAGTCACGACGCGCCTGCACATAGATCTCTGGTTGCACGGCTACGCGATGGTGCAGGAGGACACGACTCTCATTCCCTTTTTCAAGCGTGGCTACGCCGAGCAAATGCGGTCGCTCAAAAGCCGGGCAAATGCGACGACTCAGCTCGAGCTCAATCGCGACCGGTTGCGCGCGCGCCTTGCATTGAACGCGGGCCTCATCAACGCACAGTTTCTCGCTCTGAGCTTTTCCACTTGGGAAACGATGGCTCGCGCGCTCGACGTGTTCCTGCAGGCAGAGGGCGATCCCAATCGATCGAGCGACCGTCAAACGCAAATGGTGATCGCGGCGGTAGCGCAGTACTTTCCCGCGGCAGCGGACCGGGAATGGCTGCGCATTTTTCTCGTGTCGCTGAAGGATGAGCATGACGTCTTCTACCGCGCGTACTGGACGCGTGAGCAGCAGGACCGTCAGCCGACGCTGGTCCGCGTCGACTCACTCTGGGAGCAGATGTATCGTCCCAAGCTGAACCGCTACCTGAATAATTCCCAGCTCGACGCGGGGACATTCTACCTCTCGCTACCATTGAACGGCGAAGGCCGGACGATGACGGGTGGGACACGAGAGGAGACCGCGATTACCGCGACGTTCCCCGAGTCCCCCAGCGCCGCGATCGAGGCCATCTACGTCTTTGCTCACGAAGCTATTATCGCTGTGGCGGCCACCGCGGTGCGAGACAATACGACGCCTGTCGAGGCACGAAGCGGTCTTTCTGATCGGTACAACGCCGTCGGCGCAGTTCGCGGGGGCGCGATGCTTCTCAAGCGGGCTGCACCTGAGATCCATGACGGCTACATGCGATACTACCTTCAGTCCGCGAACGTGGTGCCTCCGTCCACAAATCTGGAAGCGGCTTTTCTCCGGACGTTCCCACTGCCGCAGGGAATTCTCGACGCTATCACGAGGCAGTTGGACATTGTGCTGGGGGGAATCTGAAGGGCGGGGTGTAGGGAGTGGGGGATGTGGAGTTGGAAATGCTCTCCCACTCCCTATCCCCAATCCCCCACTCCCAAGTTTCTATGCCTCTCCCGGACCGCGTTTCACTGCCCCGCCCTCTTGATCGCTCGGCTCTCGAGCGCGTGCTTGGACGCGCGGCGGAGTTGCAGGCGCAGGAATCCGGCACGGGCGATGGCGCACTTTCCGAGCAGCAACTTCTCGAGATCGGCAAGGAAGTGGGATTGTCCTCGCAGCATGTGCGTCAGGCGCTGGCCGAAGAACGCACGCGCCTCGCCGTGCCAGAGGAATCCAGCTTTGTTGGCGGGATCGCAGGCGCCGCGGTCGCCACGGCTAACCGGACGGTGCACGGCGACGTTGGCAGATTGATGGGCATGCTGGACGACTGGATGCAGCGAGAGGAATGTCTACAGCTCAAGCGCCGCTTTCCCGATCGAACCACCTGGGAGCCAAAGCGCGGCTTTATCAGCGACCTTAGTCGCGGGCTCAACATGAGCGGCCGTCGTTACGCCCTGAGCCGTGCGACAGATGTCGCGGCCACCGCAATCCCCCTCGACGCTGGCCGCGTTTTGATTCGCCTCGACGCCGATTTTTCCAACAGCAGGTCAAAGCGTATTGCCGGAGGCGGCGCGACCGCGGCTACAGGTGTCCTGGGCGGTGCGGTTCCGATGATGCTCGGAGCTGTTCTACTGCCCGAGCCCACGCTGGCATTTTTCCTTGTAACCGGCTTGGCCGCTCTTGGAGGCACCGCCGCGGGAATTGGCGGCGGCTATTCCATCGCAAAAAGTCATCAGCAGGTGATCGCTCGCGCGCAGCTGGCGCTCGAGCAGATTCTCGATAGCCTCGAGCACGGAGCGAACGTCGCGCCGAGCCTTCCATCGGTAATCGGTGCCGCGGCCGAACGGTTGTTGCGCGGGACACTGACAGACTTGAACAACAGGGGCACATGGCCGAGATCAAAACCGTAGGCGTGCTTGGGGCGGGCCTCATGGGAAGCGGCATTGCGCAGGTTGCCGCGCAGGCGGGATTCGCGGTGAAGGTCCGCGAAGTGAACGACAGCCTCTGTCAGCGCGGCCGCGGCGGCATCGAGAAGATGCTCGGCAAAGCCGTGGAAAAGGGAAAGCTCACCGCGGAGCAGCGCGGCGCAACGCTCGAACGCCTTCAATTCACTACTGAAGTCCGCGATCTCGGTGACTGTGACATTGTCATCGAGGCGGTCATCGAAGACCTCGACGTCAAGAACGGAATGTGGAAGGAGCTGGACGAGGTGTGCCCGCGGCACACGATTTTCGCGTCGAATACCTCCAGTCTCACAATTGCGGCAATGGCTGCGGCCACCACGCGCCCGGACAAGATGGCTGGCCTGCACTTCTTCAACCCCGTCCCGCTGATGAAGCTCGTTGAGGTCGTGAAGACGGTTACCACGAGCGACGAGACCTTCGAGCGCACATTCGAGTTCGCGAAAAAGCTCGGAAAGGAGCCCATTGCCGCCAAGGACAACTCGGGATTCGTCGTGAACCTGCTGCTCGTACCCTACCTTATCGACGCCATCACCGCGCTGGAACGCGGCGTAGCCTCGGTGGAAGACATCGACAAGGGAATGCAGCTCGGCACGGGGTATCCGATGGGTCCGTTCACGCTGCTGGACTTCGTTGGCCTGGATACGACCTACAAGATCGCCGAGATCATGTTCGACGAATACCGCGAGCGCCGTTACGCGCCTCCGCCACTGCTAAAGCGTATGGTGTTAGCTGGGATGTACGGCCGGAAATCGGGCAAGGGATTTTATGATTACTCGGTCGATCCGCCGAGGGTTAATAAGTTGGGATTGTAACTGAACTGCGAAACAGTTCACGTCCTGCGTACGTCGCAGGGGAATAATGAGCAGCACCACGCATTTAGTGCTTGTTCATCCTCTTCATCCTTTCAATCCTTGTTATCCTGTCTGTCGTTTAATCGCAGGTGCTGATTTCGGAGCGGTCCCCCATGGTTCACCTCAAAACCACTGTCTTCCTACTGACCACCGTCGCTGCTTTTGGGTGCGTTAAGGCGCGAAACATTCAGCAGCCGGTACCAGAGGCGATCGAAGTGACGCTTCCGGACTCTGTACGGTATGTCATCGATGCGACCGAGTCTGCTATTACGGACGAGGGAATAGGGATCGAGCTATCCGACCGGAAACGCGGTCTTGTTGAGAGCGCCTTCATAGACATTGGCCAGGTTCGGGCAATGGCGGACCGGTCGACGTACCATCCGGACGAGCGGAATGTGAGATTCCGTTTCTGGACCCGTCCTACGTTTGGTGGAACGCGTCTGTTTGCCGAAGTCGTTTTTAATCAATTTCTGGGCACCGACGGCGGCCGAGCTATGGAGAAAATGGTTCCAAGTGATCACGCGGGACGCGAGGTAGTGACGCGAATGTTGGCGAAGATTCAATTGCGGCTGCGGGAGCAGCGCGATAAGCGGAAGATCGAGGGGCAAGGGACTTCTCCGCCTGCCTCCTAGCGAATTCCGCGGCATATTCCGCGAAGATCTTCCTGCGCGAGCGGTGTACGCCGAAGGAGCCGGCATTGCCAGGCAGATCCCCTCGGCGGTGGCAGTGCCGCGTGACGCCGACGACGTTGTCGCTCTCGCCATCTGGGCGAATCGCACGCGAACGCCGCTTGTCCCTCGGGGCTCGGGCAGTGGGATGGCCGGCGGCGCTGTGGGGTCCGGGGTAATCGTCGACCTCAGCCGTCTCAACGAAATAGGTGTCGTCGACAAAGCGGCCAGGAGAATTTTTGTTGCGCCTGGCGCCATCCGGGGAGAGATCGACCGTCGGGCGCGTGAGCAGGGCCTTCGATTTCCGGTCGACCCATCCAGCGGAGTGTTCTGTACCATCGGCGGCATGGTCGCAACGAACGCGGCAGGCGCCCGCACGCTCCGCTTCGGTGCTACGCGGCGGTGGGTCTCCGCCCTCGACTGTGTTTTCTCTGACGGAACACGAGCCACGATCCGCCGTCGAGAAGCGATACCGGTGCACTTGCCGGTTCTACTCCGGCTTGTCGAACTACACAGCGCGCTTTTCCGCGATGGCGAAGTGGCCGCGCTCACCGGGAATTTTAAGCACGTTGGTATCCGGAAGGAGTCGTCAGGTTACGCACTCGGGGGCGACCTCATCGACCTGCTCGTAGGAAGTGAAGGGACATTGGCTCTATTCGTGGGTGTTGAGCTGGAGCTCGCGCCGGTGCCCGCCGCGACCGCGAGCATCCTGTCCGCCTACTCCTCATTGGAGGCAGCCGTTGACGCGGCTGCTGCCGCGCGCGAAGCTGGCGCGAGTGCCTGCGAGCTTCTGGAGCGGACATTTCTCGAGGTGGCGGCGCGAGAGTCGGAGCTTCCATTGCCGCCGAACTCGGCTGCCGTCCTGCTGATCGAGGTAGAGGGTCACGACGTGGGAGATGTAGCCGAACGCACTCGTGATCTTGGCCAAGCGTGCACAAGGGCCGGCGCGACAGCGGTAACGCTTGCGCTGGACGCTGATGCGGAATTGCGAATCTGGCATTTGCGCCACGCCGCGAGTCCCATACTGGCGCGCCTCGATCCAGCACTCAAGTCCATGCAGTTCATTGAAGACGGATGCGTTCCGCCAGAACGTCTCCCCTCGTATGTGCGGGGCGTTCGGGACGCGTTAGCGGCACAACAGATCAGAGGAGTGATTTTCGGACACGCAGGGGACGCCAACATCCATGTGAATCCGCTCATCGACGTGAGGTTACCAGGCTGGCGTGATCGGGTGGCGTTACTACTGGAGGAAGTAGTCGCGCTTACCGCCGAGCTCGGCGGGACACTCACTGGCGAGCACGGCGACGGCCGGCTGCGCACGCCTCTTTTGAATCGAGTCTGGCCGGCCAGCGCGCTTAGTACATTCGCGTCCGTGAAGGAGTGCCTTGATCCTTACGGGATCCTGAACCCCGGGGTGAAGGTTCCTCTCTCCGGTCAGATTTCGCTCGACGAGATAAAGTACGATCCTGCCTTGACGCCGCTGCCGGCCGCGGCGCGATCGGCGCTCGACGAGGTTGAGCTCAAGCGGGCGTATGCTCAATTCAGACTCGATCTCCTGCACGAACACCCTGGTTGACCGAATCCCGCATGATGACTCTACTCGGCAGCTTATAATGTCTCGCACTCGGTCCATCGCGGCAGTAGCTTCCTTGCGCTGGCTGATTACGAGCTGGTGAACTCCCCCGCCCCATTACGCCAATCCACATAGATGCCCTCTGTTTTTCTAAACGAGCCAAAGCTCACGCTCGTAGCTCGACCGGCATTCATCGACGCGCCGCACCTTCCGGTTGATTGGCTGGGCGACAGCAGTGACGGGGAGCGACTCGCTGAATTCGCCGGGCGACTGTGTTACATGAGCCAGAGCAACCCGGCGAAGCGCGCGACTCGAGACTACCTCGAAAATATCAAGCGGCAAGGGCATGGCAGCGTGCTGGAGCATGCGAACTATTCTGTCCTGATAGAGGGCGTGAGCCGTTCCCTGACTCACGAGTTGATCAGGCACCGTGCCGGTTGGGCGTACTCCCAACTGAGCCAGCGGTACGTCGATGAGTCCCAGGCAAACTTCGTCGTCCCGCCCGCCGTTATCGGTGATGAGACGCTCGAAGCCGGCTGGAGCCGCCAGGTAGAGGATGCGCAGAAGAGTTACATCGCGCTGGTGGACCAGCTCATGGAGCGCTACGGCTGGGTGGCCGACAAGGTGCACCGTCGGAAGATGGCGCGCGAAGCCGCGCGAAGCGTCCTGCCCAACGCGACCGAGACGAAGATCGTGGCGACCGGAAACGCGCGCGCGTGGCGGACGATGCTGGAGCTTCGCGCGAGCGAAGCAGCTGAGCTGGAGATCAGACGGCTTGGCGTTGCTCTGCTCCGTCTCCTGCAGGCGGAAGCGCCGGCGTTCTTTTCGGATTTCGAGATCTATCAGGCGGAGGATCGCAGGGAGGCGGCGCGCGTCTCGTTCCACAAGGTATAGGCCTTCCACCACCCGAACATCCCATTAGTTCTGGAATCTTGGCGGCCAGAGCCCGGTGACTCGGCACCGTCTCCCGCGAATTTTTGACGAAATTGACGGCCACGAAGGATGATTGATTCGGTTCTGAAAATATTTTCAGACAATCTTTCAAAAATCGTTGCGTGAAAAAATTCTGCATTTATTTTGCGCGAAGCGGAACTCGTCGTCTTCTTGCATGTATAGCAGCAAGAACAATTCGGCGAGCGCGCGCGAGCGGCTCTCGGGTTCACCAACCGACGGGTGCGATGCGCACTCAGCAGGGGAGCTAATGACGCGAATCGGATTCGCCTTCAACTTAAAGCCAGAACCGGAAACGCCTCGCCTCGAGCGGGACGCGGAGACCGCGGTACCTGAGGAAGAGCCTCCCAGTAGCAGGACGGCGATTCGTCTCGACTCGGTCGTCGACGACGAGTTCGCCGAGTGGGACAGCGAAGCCACCATAGCCGCCGTTGAGCAGGCTCTGGCACCGCTGGGCCAGGTAATCCGCCTCGAGGCGGACGCGAGTTTCCCCGAGCGGCTGCGCAGGGCGCGCCCCGATATCGTCTTCAACATTGCCGAAGGACTTCATGGCGTGAACCGAGAGGCTCACGTCCCCGCTATATGCGAGTTCTTCGGCATCCCATACTCCGGCAGCGATCCATTCACCCTGTCGCTCGGCCTCGACAAGGCGCGAACGAAAGAGGTGCTGTCGCATCACGGTGTGCCGAACGCCGCCTTTGAGTTGGTGCGCGACGAGCGGGACTTGGGCGCCCTACTTAATAGAGTCGGGAAGACGGGGATAGGGGATGGGGAGTGGGTGACGCCCAAGCGCAACGTGGGCCGCGAGAGGGAAAGCAGGTCTTCGCGCTCGGTTCGCGAGACCGTTTTGCACTCCCCATCATCCAACTCCCACTCCCCAACTCGGTTGCTTCAACTGCCGCTGTTCGTCAAGCCGGTACATGAAGGGTCGTCAAAGGGAATCACTGACAAGAGTTTTTGTCGCACGCTCGGCGAGCTCGAGGAGCAAATAAGATTTCTTCTCGAACGATACGAGCAGCCGGTTTTGGTCGAAGAGTATCTGCCGGGAGCGGAGTTCACCTGCGCAGTCCTCGGCAACGGACCGGAGGCGGAAGTTCTCCCGATTGTGGGGATGAATTTCGCCGCGCTTCCTGATGGAGCCGTACCCGTCTACAGCTTTGAGGCGAAGTGGCTTTGGGATCGTCCGGAGAATCCACTCGCAATATTTGAATGTCCCGCTCGGATCGATGCGGCGTTGGAGCGGCGGATTACCGCCGTCGTCCTCGACGCCTATCGCGTCCTCGGTTGCCGTGACTGGTCGCGCATCGATGTGCGATTGGACGCGGCGGGCGAGCCGAACGTGGTAGAGGTGAATCCCCTTCCAGGGATTCTCCCCGATCCGGAGGACAACTCGTGCTTTCCAAAGGCAGCGCGCGCAGCGGGGATGAGCTACACCGAGCTCATTCAAGCGTGCTTGCGCCACGCCGCGGAGCGGCAGGGAGTTTCCCTGCCTGTAGTTGCCGTGTCCGGCGTTGCCGGCGCGGCGGCGGTCGGCTAGAGTCGCAGCTCGGCAGCGGACGGGGAGCGGGCAGTCGGATTCTATCCGGCCCGTGTTCCCGACGCTCCGGCACCAAGCGGCTAAGGCTGTGCGCCTCCACGAGTGGAGGACCCGACTAATGAAAATTGCACTTCTGTTCGACGGCGCATCCGCGCTCGGCGCTAATCCGGATATTCTCATCCTCGACACTATCGATGCGATCGAGAAAGTCCTTGCCGCCGAGGGCAATCAGGTTGTACGCGTTCCGGTTCACCCGGATGGACGCTGGGTCGAGCGCATCCGGCGCGGGAAGTTCAGTCTCGCATTCAACATGTGCGAGGGCGTTGACGGCGTCGCGTCGCTCGAGCCTTCGGTAATTGCCGTGTTGGAGCTATTCGGCGTGCCCTACACTGGAGCCTCGAGTTACACCGCGGCACTGTGTCTTCGGAAGCACCTCGTCAACGGCTTGCTGGATCACGCACGCTTACCGGTACCACGCTTCGGCGTGTCGCGGCGCGGAGGACCTATTCCAACGGTAGGATTCCCGGCGATCTGCAAGCCAGCGGCCGAGGACGCATCGCTCGGGGTGGAGCAGCGCAGCGTCGTGCGCACGGCTCGTGCGCTCGCGGAACGCCTGGACGACATGCACGAGCAGTGGGAAGAAGTTGTCGTGCAGCGCTACATCGACGGCCGCGAAGTGAACGTCGGAATACTTGGCGACGAGACACTTCCTATCGCCGAGATCTCCTTTGACGCCATGCCCAAGCGGATGTGGCGGATAGTCAGCTACCGTTCCAAGTGGGAGACTGGTTGCGAAGAGGACCTTGGCGGCGTACCCCGCTGCCCTGCCGATCTCTCGCCGGAGTTGGCTTCCGAGCTCAAGCGAATAGCGCTTGCGGCCTGGCGTGCAGTAGGCGGGTTCGGCTACGCGCGTGTGGATTTTCGTATCGATCGAGCCGGCCGTCCGTGGCTGCTCGAGGTAAACTCGAATCCGGACATCTCGCCGGACGCCGGCCTCGCTCGCATGGCTGGAGTCGCTGGCGTGGACTACGGCGCGCTTATCCGTGGAATCTGTGAGGGTGCGCTGTCTCGCGACCTCGCACCGGCGACCGACCGCTGGGCGCTCATGCAACGACTTTCAGGGGTCACATCCCGCGGGCATGACGCGCTGGATCTCTTCGCGGCTCAAGGCTGACGCCGGTGACAGCGACGATGCACATCGGCGAGCTGGCTCCCATGCATCGGGAACGTGTCGCCGAAATCCTCAGCGCCACTCGGGCCTTTCGGCCAGACGAGCTTGAGGTCGCGTTGGAGCTGTTTGATGAGGGAGTAGGGGATGGGGGATGGGGAGTGAGTTCCGGCGACGGTCCACTCCCCATCCCCCACCCCCCACTCCCGAGTTCTGATTACCTCTTCCTCGGTGCCTTCACCCCGGAAGAGGAGCTCGTCGGGTACGCCTGCTACGGCGCGACACCCGGTACAGACCGCACGTTCGATCTCTACTGGATCGCGGTCGACCCGGAAGCGCATGGTGCGGGCATCGGCACCCTTTTACTTAGAGAGGTTGAACGAAGGCTCGAAGGATACCACGCTCGCATGCTGGTCGTAGAGACCTCATCGCGATCCGATTACGGCCCCACGCGCGCGTTTTATGAGCGCCGTGGTTACAACCAGGCTGCGCGCGTGCGCGAGTTCTATGCGCCGGGCGACGACCGGATCATTTTCACCAAGCGGTTTCACTTGCCCAATGGGCAGGGAGCGTAGTTCCAATGAGTGATTGGCAACGTATTTTGCGGGAAGAGAGCATCGCCACGCTGGACAAGCTGGCGGACAAGTTCGGCCGAGACGTCATCGACGTCGAAGCTCTCAAGCCCGCTTTCGATAATTTCCAGATGCGGATTACGCCGGCCGCGCTCGACCTGATCAAGGAAGTCGGCGATCCCATGTGGCAGCAGTATGTGCCTACCGTGCAGGAGCTCGACATCGTCGACGGAATGATCGATTCCCTCGACGAAGACGGCGACTCGCCGGTTCCGAACATCACGCATAGATATCCTGACCGGGCGCTTTTCCTGGTGAGCCCGGTATGCGCGAGCTACTGCCGCTTCTGCACGCGGCGGCGTAAGGTCGGCGATCCGGAGAAGATTCCGCTGAATCAGTACGACTCGGCGTTCGAGTATCTCAGGCAGCACACCGAGATCCGGGACGTCATCATGAGCGGCGGCGACCCAATGATGCTTTCAGACCGGCGGCTGGAGTACCTCTTCCAGAAGCTGCGCGAGATTCCTCACATCGAGATCATCCGCATCGGCAGCCGCATCACCTCGCACCTGCCGGAGCGGATAACGCCGGAGTTCTGCGAGATGGTGCAGAAGTACCATCCCGTGTTCATGAACACTCACTTCAACCACCCGGACGAACTCACGCCTGCCGCAGTCGCGGCACTTGACCGTCTCAGCAAGGCGGGTATACCGCTCGGCTGCCAGACGGTGCTGCTCAAAGGGGTGAACGACGATCCCAAGATCATGATGGAGCTGATGCACCGCCTGCTCAAGGCACGCGTCCGTCCATACTATATATATATGGCCGACCAGGTAGCCGGCGGCGAGCACTTCCGCACCCAGGTGCAGAAGGGTCTGGAGATCATCAAGGCGCTTCGGGGCTGGACTTCAGGGCTCGCGGTTCCCCACTTCGTAATCGACGCCCCGGGCGGCGGCGGCAAAGTGCCGTTGCTTCCGGAATACGTCGAAGAGATCAATGACGACGAAGTGGTATTTCGGAACTACGCCGGTGAGCGGTATGTGTATAAGCAGCCGCGCCAGCTGGTGACGGCAGATTCGGCATGCGGCGTGGCGGCGGAAAGCTCGCCGGATATCGTGCCGATAGGAATCGGAAGCGGATTGAAGCGAGGGCGCGTCCGGGCGAAGAAGGCAGCGAGGGGGTAGCGGGAGGCGGGAGGCGCGAAAGAAGGGCTAGAGGACTGACCGTGAACAACGGGCGCCGAATCGGGCGCCCGTTGTCGCGTCTCCAGTTAATGCTTTCGCTGAGCAAGCCCATTGAGCATCATGCATGATGTACTCAAGACGAATGTCGCCAACCGGTTATGCCGGACGCATTCCGAGCGGAGAAGCACCGGGTGTCTAGCGATGCCCGGTTCGAGGAGCCTCCGGCTCCCAGCTTCCGCGGAGAGCTACGTCTCATCAAAGCCGCGATCGTTGTCCTTGGACTGGCCGTATGCCTCGTGGGCAGACGAGTATCTACCTGGCCGGTTGCAACGTGGGGGATGTACAGCACCTGGACGCCCAAGCTTCCGCCCGCGCGCACATCAATCATCGAATTGAGAGTAGTCAGCGTTGGAGGAGACACGCAGACAGTATCATCAGCCGATCTTTTTTCTGAAGAGAGGCACGAGCTCGGCGATAGCTTCTTCGTGCATGCTTTCGACGAGGTGCAGTCGGCACACAGGGATGCCGATCGAGTTTATATCGCTCGCTTGTTGGATCTCAGAGCAGCGGATGTAGAAGCAAGAGAAATTCAGGCATGGCGCGTTTCATGGGAAGTTCGTCCGCTCGAGCTGCCGCCTCTGCATCGCGACCAACCCGCGGAACTGCGCCTACTCGGCAGCTTCGTCCCACCGCCTCGCCGGCAAGACTGAGCGACGGTGAACCTGGTAAAAAGGCTCGACACCCTCGTCGACGAATGGTTTACTGCGCCTGAAGACAATGCGGCCGGCCGTATGGGCTTGTTTCGAATCCTGTTTATGGGACGTTCTACCTCTGGCACACAAGCTCTCAATTCGCGGCGAACATGGCGGGATTTCCTGTCTCACATGAACGGCGAGTCTTCCTGGTCGCCTTGTTCCCCGCAAACCTCCCCACGGGCTTTTTCACACTCGTCGAATCGGTCCTGGTTGCGGGTCTCGTGTTGCTCGTCGCCGGCTTCAGAGTTCGCCTGGTAACCGCCGCAGTACTGATATCCGGCTCCCTCCTTGAAGCATTTTACACCAGAGCAGACCCAGAGTACGCCACTCTGTTTCTTGTTTTCTACATTCCACTTTTCATGCTCTTGTGCAACACGCGTTGGGGAGCCACTTACTCCCTGGACGCATTGCTTCTTCGGCGGGCAGGCAAACCGCGCATCGAGCCGTCGAATTCCTCGGGTGCCTTCTTCATTCCAGCGCGCGCTGCGCTCGTGATGCTGGGTCTGCTATTCCTGTCGGCCGCTGCGCTCAAAATGGCTTCTGGTGGCACGTGGCTCGATCAACCACGGTTCATGGCCAATCTGATGCTGGCGGACAATGTGAAAGCCAGTATCCATGGCACCCCTTTGAACGCTTTGGCACCGCTGATTTCGGAGAGGCCTGTTGTGTACCGGTGGCTTCTGTACCAGACAATTGTATTCGAAGCACTTTTTTTCTGACTCTTTTCAACAGAGGGGTTCGCAACCTTTTTATCGCTGTGGCGCTCGTTTTTCACGCAGTTGGAGCGATCTGGCTAAGCGTTACATTCACGCCGATTCTCGTTGTCTATGGCCTGTACGTCGACTGGCAAAAGCTGCGTGAGCGGATCTGGCCTAATCCTGTAAACGTACTCGCAGCAGTACCGACGGTAGCCCTGGTGGCCGCGGCGATCTGCGCCGCGATCGGCGCTGGCGCTCTTTGGAACCACGGGAACGGACTGCGCTCAGTTGTCAACATGAACGCCTGGCTCAACTGGCACACCGTCTGGTATCCAGTTCTACCGATTGTCTCAGTCTGGCTGATCCTGACAGGCAAGGACGCTGTACGGAGGGTGGGCGCGGAAAAAAGGATCGCTTCATGACTCGCTTCGCCCGTCGCGGTTGCCGTGATGTAGTTAGAACCGGTGGGCGCAACGGCCCAGAACTAATATGTGTGAACGACGATCCCAAGATCATGATGGAGCTGATTGCACCGTCTGCTGAAGGCGCCGTCCGCCCATACTACAGATATATGGCTGACCAGGTCGCCGGTGGTGAAGATGTCGGCGAGGGGGTAGCGATAACGGGAATCGGGAGACGGGAATCGGAAACCCCACTCCCGATTCCAGTTTGCCGTTCTCTTGCGGTTGAGCCGTCCAAGTTTCTTACAGCCGGCTACGGGGTCGCAGTCGCCGTGATGAAGTTCGGACCAGCCGGCGCGACGGCCCAGAAGTAGTACGTGCCCGGCTGCGACGGAAGGATCCAGTAGTACGCTATGTCGCCCGGCGTGCGATACCCCGGAACCGGCAAGAGCGTGCCGCCAGACATGGGGGTCCCTGAGGCATCTGTTACGCGCCCCGAGCAACCCCCGGGTCCTCCCTGTCTGTCGCGACATTGAACAACTACCGGCCCTGGTAGCCGCGTTCCGACTCGGCCGGTGGAAGGACCCGTGTGCCTTGGGAAACCGGAAACGTTGACGCCAGACGGAGTAAGGATCACGCTAAAGCGAGCGACTGAACCTGCCGCAGAAGCCGTGAAGACTATGACGCCTGGGGCTTGATTGTACACTTGGGCCGAGCAGCTCGTCAGCCCATTCATGTCCGTCGTGGTTGGCGCGCAAGCCGTTCCGTTACTGTGCAGTGCCTGCCAGGTCACCTGCACCCTGATACTGGCTGACCCTGCTCGTCCACAACCTTCGCGACCAACACCTGACCCCCAACATTGGAATACCCATTATTGGGCACTTGCACCAATCGTTCGTTCCCGCTCGCGATCAGCACGCTCTGTCCCGGCCCCACCCGTAGCGGTCGCGCCAAAAGTTACGGTTTGCCCGCTCCAGGCAGAAGTCGCTGTGTTTGCGCCTATAGCACCGGGAATCCAGCGCGTACTCGCGATACCGAGCGTATCGGTCGTGAGCGTCAGACGCTCGGTATAGCCACCCCCGGCCGTGACCGCAAACTGCACCGGCTGCTGATATACGCCATTACCGTACTGGTCTTCTACCCGAACACTGATGGAATCGGCTAAGGGCCGGCCGAGCGGACCTGCTTGTCCGTTACCGCCACGGATGACTATGCGAGCTGGTGCGAGTGCTTTCGTCCACACCAGATATCTCGCCGAGCCGACACCAGCGACCGCGGCATTGATGAAGTTGTTTCCGGCAACAGTGCCGGGCGTGAACGACACAAACGCCTGGCCGGCCACATCGGTGAGGCTCGACTGAGCGCTAAACACTCCGGTTCCCGATGACAGCGTCCACATCACCGTGACACCGGGGACCGGGTTGCCAGTGGCATCGATGACAGATGCGGTAAG
>JACDCM010000323.1 GCA_013817545.1 Gemmatimonadaceae bacterium
GTCTTAACGACTTCACAATTCGCGCGACGGGATCGAGCGCGGAGCGGCTCGAGGCGCTGTATCGCACAGGCTCGGCCGACCTCATACACGGCTCCGGTTCAGAAACCTTCGACGCCGTCAAGATGCTCAAGTCGGCGAACCCTCAGCGCTACGCGCCCGCGAACGGCGCTGAGTACCCGCGCAGTCAGTATGGACAGAGCCTCAGGCAGATCGCGCAGCTCATAAAGGCCGACGTCGGGCTCGAGCTCGCTTTCGCCGACGTGGGCGGATGGGACACGCACGTCAACCAGGGCGCCGTAAATGGACAGCTCGCCAATCGCCTGGACGATTTCTCGCGCGGTCTCTCGGCGCTCGTAACCGACCTTGGCGATCGGATGGATGACGTCGTCATACTGACGATGAGCGAGTTTGGCCGTATGGCGCGGCAGAACGGGAACGGCGGTACTGATCACGGTCACGCGGGTGCGCTATTCGTGATCGGTGGAAGCGTTCGCGGACACAAGGTGCACGGCAAGTGGCCAGGTCTCGCACCCGAACAGCTGTACGAAGGCCGCGATCTCGCGATGACGACCGATTTCAGGTCGGTATTCGGCGAGGTGATGACGGGCCATCTTGGCGCGTCGACAACGGAAGAGATTTTTCCGAAGTTCAAGGCGGGAGCGCCGCTCGGAGTAGTATAGCAGTCAGGATTGCGGACTGCGGACTGCGGATTTCCGACGCCCCGTATTTTAGCTCCCGGAGCCCGCGGACCCTCGCGCCAACTGCTCAGGTAGGCCGGCGCAGGTTAATATCCATCGCATGACGCATCACGAGCCCCTTCCGCCTCCCGACAAGCGGCCGCCCTGGCGCTTCATCGGCATCACCCTCGCCCTGCTCGTGATGGCGACGTTTTGCTGGCGCAACCGGCCCGGCAAGTGGCTCCCGAGTCTCGAGGGAAAAACCCAGCTCACCCAGTCAGTGGTCGTTCAGCGAGTCGAGTCGGTCGCAAAACTCGTGACCAGTGAAACGACGGTGCGCGATGTCGTCATGTACGAGAACAAGCGGCTCGGCTCCACCAAGCGTTCGCTTATGGTCGTGACGGGAAAGATTCTCGCCGGCATCGATCTGGCTGGTGACGGAGACAGCGCCAACGTGAGAATCGATCACGCTGAGCGAAGCATCACTGTCGTCCTGCCGCCCGCGAAGGTTCTTGCCGTGACGATCACAGATCTCAAGACATACGACGAGAGTTCGGGACTGCTGAACCCCTTCCGGCCAGCTGACCGTGACGAGATTCAGCGCCGTGTGCGTGAGCAGCTCGAGAAAACTGCGAAGGAGCTGGACATCCTGGCGCACGCCGACAGCAGCGCGAAAGAGCTGTTGAAGGCGCTGTTCACGACGGATGGTTACGAGGTTCGGGTGGTGCGGGATCTCAAGCCGTTCAGCAGACCGGAGGGGTGACTTTATCGACCGGAGCAGCCCTCAACCATCGCGAGAAAGTTGGCAATCATTCGGTCGCCCGCCTCGGTAAGAAATGACTCCGGGTGAAACTGAATTCCCTCGATACGGTGCTCCCGGTGGCGCACTGCCATCACTTCCTCTTCGGTAGTCCACGCGCTCACCTCGAGGCACGCCGGCAGAGTCTCCCGCCGCACGATCAGCGAATGGTATCGTGTTACGGTAACGGGGGTCGCCACTCCCTCGAAGAGCGTCCGCCCATCGTGGTGCACGGGCGAGGTCTTGCCGTGCATGATCCTCTCAGCTCCAACGACCTCTCCGCCAAATGCTTCTCCGATGGCCTGGTGACCGAGACAGACGCCTAACATCGGAATCTCCCCTGCAAATCGCTGAATTGCTTCCAGCACCACGCCCGCTTCACTCGGGCGCCCCGGACCGGGAGAGAAAACCAGAGCGGAAGGTTTCAGCTGCGCGATCTCATTCAGCGTGACGCCGTCGTTACGAACGACGGTCACCTGGGCGCCCAGCGTTCCAAGCTGCTGAACCAGATTGTAGGTGAAGGAATCGTAGCTGTCGATCACCAGAAGACGTCTCGGACCGCCAGCGATGACGTCTCCTGACTGCGCGATCATGCTACGGTTCCGGAATGAGCCACTTCGATCGCGCGGCGAAGTGCGCTGGCCTTGTGCAGAGTCTCCTCATACTCTCGTAACGGTATGGAGTCGTACACGATTCCCGCTCCGGCCTGAAATGTCACGGTCCCATTGCGCACACTCAGACTGCGAATAGCGATCGCCAGATCGGCATCCCCGTTGAAGCTGAAGTAACCGACGGACCCTCCATACAAACCGCGCCGCACCGGCTCGAAGCGCTCGATCAGCTCCATCGCCCTGATCTTCGGAGCGCCCGTGAGCGTGCCCGCCGGAAATGTCGCACGGAACGCATCGATCGCGTCCAGCCCCATCGCGAGTGTCCCCGTCACGGATGACACGAGATGCATGACGTGCGAATACCTCTCCACCACCATACGATCCTCGAGACGAACGCTTCCGATTTCGGCGACTCGGCCAACGTCGTTGCGTCCGAGGTCGATGAGCATGACGTGCTCGGCGATCTCCTTGGGGTCTGCGCGAAGGCTGGCCTCGAGCGCACGATCCTCGGTGGCGGTCGCCCCGCGTGGGCGCGTCCCCGCGATCGGGCGAACCGTCAGCCTCCGCCCCTCCAGCCGAAGCAGAAGCTCGGGACTCGATCCGATGATCGTTATCTCGGGAAAGCGCAGGTAGTACAGATACGGACTTGGGTTGATCGCGCGGAGCGCCTGGTACACGTCGAATGGTTCCGCATCCGTCTCCACCGTGAAACGTTGCGAGAGAACCATCTGAAAGATGTCACCCGCGCGGATGTGCTCCTGCACAGACTCGACGGCCAGCTCGAAGTCAGCTCGGGTGAAGTTGGCGCGAAAGTCCAGCGTCGCAGCGCCGGGCGCGCCAACAGAATTCTTCGGGCTCACGGGCGAAGTGATCAGGGCGTGTAGTTTGCCCAGACGGTCTTCCGCGAGCGCATAGACAGTATCGGGGTCGTCTCCCACCGCCACTCGCGCGAGATGCATGAGCATGACACGCTGCGCGCGGTTGTCGAAAATGACCATCTCGCCCGGAAGCATCCATAGCGCGTCGGGAATTGCGTCCTCGTCCGCGGCGATCTCCGGCAAATGCTCGAGCAGTCTCGCCGTGTCGTACGAGAAGTAGCCCACTGCACCACCGGCGAATCGAGGGAGGCCATCGAAGTGAATGGGAACGTACGCGCGAAGGATTTCGTGCAGCGAGTCCAGGGAGTTCGCCTGCACCGCACGAGTCCCTTCGGCATCGGTGATTGTAACGAGCCCTCCGCGCGCACTAAGCACCAGCCACGGGTTCACTCCAATGAATGAGTGCGCGGCCCACTCGCCGTCACCTTCCGCACTCTCCAGCAGGAAAACTGTGTCGCCGGCGTCGAGCCGCTGAAATAGTGACACGGGTGACTCGCCATGAGCCGGTAAATCAATCCAGACAGGAATAACGTTTCCCTGGCGAGTCAGCCCGCGAAATGTCTCGCGATCGGGCATTGCCACAGCCAGGGCGGCGTTCGTCATCGAGCCACGACGGCCGGTGCTTGCACGGTTCTGCCAATCGCGGCCGCCACGGAACGCACCTCACTCATCAGTTCGACGAACTGCCCGGGAAACAGGCTCTGCGCACCGTCCGACATCGCCTGATCCGGCTGTCGGTGCACTTCAATGAGCAGCCCGTCCGCATCTGCCGCGATCGCCGCCCGGCTCGCCGCTCCAACAAGATGGCGCCTACCCGTCCCGTGACTCGGGTCGGCAATTACGGGCAGGTGGCTCAACTGCTTCACGAGAGGAATTGCAATGACATCAAGCATGTTGCGCGTTGCATCATCGTACGACCGGATGCCACGCTCGCACAGGATTACCTGCGAGTTTCCTTCGGCCAGAATGTACTCGGCTGCGAGCAGCCATTCACGAATCGTGGCTGCGAGTCCGCGCTTCAGAAGCACCGGTTTCCGCGCGCGACCGGCACGCTTGAGTAGAGGAAAGTTCTGCATGCTGCGCGCACCGAGCTGGATGATGTCGGTGTACTGTTCGACGAGATCGAGACTCGGCTCGTCGATTGCTTCGGTGATCAAGGCGAGCCCAAAATGATCGCGCGCTTCGGCGAGCAACTCGAGCGCCGGCTCTCCCAACCCCTGAAAGGAGTACGGATTCGATCGCGGCTTGAAGGCGCCCCCCCGCAGTACCACTGCTCCCGCCCTGGCCACTGATTCGGCGGTCTCGAGAAGCTGATCGCGGCTCTCAACCGCGCACGGACCCGCCATGACGCAGATCTCAGGTCCGCCAATTGTCACTCCGTTGGGGAGATGTACTATGGTGTCTTCGCGATGCCACTCTCGACTCACCAGCTTGTACGGCGATGCGACGTGGATCGCCTGCAGAACTCCCGGCATCCCTTCGAAATGCGCCGCATCCACAGGGCCGTCGTTGCCGACAATACCTATAGCGACACGCTGTTCACCAGGCATCGGACGCGCTTGAAAGCCGAGCTGCGCTACACGCGCTTTCACCGCATCGATCTGTGCGGCAGTGGCGTCCTGGCTCATTACGATGAGCATCGGAACTCCCAGCTCGACAGGGCGCTGGTGCACGGTGTGAGAACGCTCATGAGGCGAGGCCAGCCGCGTCGTTGAGCGCGTCAAATAGCTGCTGGAAAGAGTCGACGACGAACAACACA
This sequence comes from Gemmatimonadaceae bacterium, assembly GCA_013817545.1. GTDB lineage: Bacteria > Gemmatimonadota > Gemmatimonadetes > Gemmatimonadales > Gemmatimonadaceae > JACMME01. The sequence continues at coordinate 4,725 of JACDCM010000323.1, forward strand.
TCCTGCAGTCGGTCGATGACATATGGCTGAGCCATTACGGCCTCGAGCGAAAAGGGGCGACGCTCGCAATTCTCGCTCAGTGCGTTGGCGCAGTCGCCCGCCGACGATATCAGTCCGCTGCCGTAGACTTTGGTCCGTCCCGCTTCTCGAATGAGTCCGAATTCCACGGTAAACCAGAACAAACGCGCCATGCGCTCTACGGCTTCC
>JACDCM010000324.1 GCA_013817545.1 Gemmatimonadaceae bacterium
GTGCAACGGCATTGCAGCGTACGGCGTGACGCTGTGCCGGTGGTGCAGAGTCGCCGGATTCACGCGAAATTCCGCATCAGGATTCCAGATCACAAGATTCGCCTCCTGGCCCAACTGAATCGTGCCGGCATGTCTACTTAGCCCGGCGACGCGGGCCGGGGCATGCGACATCCATTCGGCTATTCGCTCTACCGGGAACCCGCGTTCCCTTGCTGCGGTCCACATAACGGACAAGCCGAGCTGTAGAGAGGCAATCCCACCCCATGCACGAGCAAAGTCTCCGGAATCGAGCTGTTTCATCGCAGGCGGACAGGGCGAATGATCTGAGGCGATCATATCGATAATGCCTTCGCCCAGACCGTGCCAAAGACGTTCGCGGTTCTCGCGCTCGCGGATTGGCGGGGCGCATTTGAACTGAGTGGCGCCGTCAGGGATTTCTTCCGCGGCGAACGTCAGATAGTGCGGGCAGGTTTCCACCGTGATCGGTAGGCCTTCGGCACGTGCACGCGACAGGGACAGAAGGGCATCAGCCGAGGAGAGATGAACGATATGCACTCGCGTGCGGAACTCTCGGCAAAGACGAATAGCAAGGTCAATGGCAGCCTGTTCGGCGGCACGTGGACGGGTGCGAAGGTAAGTGTCGTACGGGCGCTTCCCCCTGATAACCGGATCGGTGGTCACTTCGGCAGTTGCCTCGAAACGTCCGTCTGTTGCAGTTTCGATTGGTCCCGGTAGCTCCGCGTGCACCATGAGCGTCGCGCCCAGTTCCGAAAGTACGGGCATCACCGCGCGAAGATCGCTTTCGGCAACGTTCGGAAAGTCGTCCACGCCAGAGTGCACCAGGAAGCACTTGAATGAGAAAACGCCGCCTTCCCAAAGTGCCCGGATGTGGTTCGCGTTGCCGGGGACAACTCCGCCAATAAAACCGACGTCGACCGAGCATTTTCCAAGAGCAGCTTGTCGTTTCGACAGCAACGCCTTGCGATTCGTTGTCGCAGGCGTGCTATTGAGCGGCATATCCAGCAGCGTAGTGATCCCCCCAGCCGCTGCAGCTCGAGTGCCTGTCTCGAATCCCTCCCAGTCGGTTCTGCCGGGCTCGTTCATGTGGACGTGAGTGTCCACGAGTCCCGGCATGATCAGTGAGGAGCGGGCATCGACCGCCACTTCCGCACCCATCGGCTCATCATATCCACCGATGCGCACGATGACGCCGTTCCTTATGCACAACGACGCCGCGATAGTTCCGCGCTGTGTTACGACGCGAAGACCTCTGACGACGAGTGAGTTGGAGGTGTCGTGTGAGTGCGGCGTCACGTGGCCTTGGCGATCACTCCGTTTCCGTCCAGAACCTCCCAAGCAGGTTTGCGGCTACCCGTCTTCGATACTCCGCCGTCGAACGCATGTCATCGATGGGAGAAATCTCTGCCATCAGAATCCGCTGAGCTTCTTCTATCGGTGCACCATCCTCGAGCGCGCCCTCCGTCATTGGAAGCCGAATGACCGTGGGCGCGACGCTCCCTAGTGCGATTCTCGGTTTGGGCGAGCGCACCGCCGCCATCACGATTTTCGAGATCGCCTGCGCCGCGCGTGTACCCACCTTTCGAAACCATTGCTTTCCGTCCACAGTGGGAATCTCCAGTGCCACGACCAGTTCATCCGCACGCAGAACGGTCTTGCGATATCCCGAATAGAACTGCGTTAATGGCACGCGCCGTTCCGAGCCGGCGCTGCGAATTGCGACTACAGCGTCCGCTGCGGCGAACACCGGGAGCGTATCTCCGGCTGGCGACCCGTTGGCAATATTGCCACCGATTGTTCCGCGGTTGTGGATCTGTACTCCCCCAATTTCCTTCGCAGCGGAGACAAGCATCGGGAGTCGTTTTCTGACGAGCTTCGACTGAATGATGGACGCATAAGTCGCCATTGCGCCGATGCGCAGGCTGTCGCCTGACTTCTCGATTACACGGAGCTCGTCCACGGACCAGAGGTTGATAAATCGTCGTGGCTCCAGCGTTCCGAAGTTCAGTGCGACGTACAGGTCGGTGCACCCTGCCAATGGCACGAGTGGGCCTTCATCGCGCATGGCGCGCAGTGCCTCGTCCAGAGACGAGGGCTCATGCAGCTCCATTCCGGCGATGATTCCCTTCACGCTTTTCGAATCGCGCGGTAGATCGCTTCGTAACCGGTACAGCGGCATAGATTGCCTACCAGACCTTCGCGCACCTTTTTAAGCGTCGGCTTCTCGCCGAGTGAGACAGCCGTCATGATCATTCCCGGCGTGCATATCCCGCACTGCGCGCCGCCCTCTTCAACGAACGCACGCTGCAGTGGGTGGTCACCGCCGAGTCCCTCGATGGTAGAAACTCTTGCGCCGCGCACGTGAGCGAACGGAACCAGGCAAGCGCAGACGGGCGCATCGTCAACGAGCACGGTGCACGCACCACACTCCCCTTCCCCACAACCTTCCTTCGTTCCCGTAAGCCCGCACTCCTCGCGTAGCACATCGAGGAGCCGTTTCATCGGGTGTGCGTCGATGTCAACGGTGGAGGAATTAAGGGAGAAAATCATGGTTGGGGGGCGGACGGTCGGGAAGCATGGCGGTGTGGATCTTCGGCAGCGTTTCCTCCGGTTGACGTCGGCGCCTCACGCCTCCCGCTTCCCGCCAACCCATTGCTTCCCGAGATCTGGTAGGTGATCGCCTTCATGATCACTTCGGGCACGGCGGGAATTTCACGCAGGTCAATTCCCATGCTGCGCACGGCATTCACTATGGCCGGAGCCGGACCGTCAATTGGCAGCTCGCCGACGCCCTTCGCGCCGTGCGGGCCGTTTTGAGACGGGTTCTCCACTATCTCGACGTCAATGGGCGGTGTGTCGAGCGTGGTCGGGATCGTGTAATTGGTAAGCTGCGAATTGAGCATCCCACCATCACGCATCACGACTTGCTCTATCAGGGCATATCCGATTCCCTGGGCTGTTCCACCTTCGATCTGACCAGCAGCGAGCACTGGGTGGATTGCTTTTCCAATATCCTGGACGCACGTGAGCTTGATCGGGCGGACCTCGAAGGTATCCCGATTCAGCTCCACCTCGGCGACGTCGCACGCCCATGCGTACGTGGAGTATGCATCGCCACGGTAAGTGTTATCGTCCCACTTTATTCCCGAAGGACCTTCGTATTCACTGGTGACAACCAGCGGTCCGTGCACTGCGAAATACTCTGTCGGCGTCATGCCGCCGAGCCTGATTTTCATTTCTGCGGCGCATTGCTGGAGAATGCGTCCGACCACCATGCACGTGCGCGATGCTACGGTGGGACCTGAATCCGGCACGTTCGCCGTATCGGGTTGCACTGGCTCGACCTGCTCGAAGGGAACGCCCAGCGCGTCTGCGACGATCTGCGCATGCATGGTGCGAGTTCCCTGCCCTATCTCCGTGCTGGCCACGAGAATCTGTACTCCACGCGCGCTCAGGCCGAGAGACGCTTTCGACGCCAGACGCGTCTCGCCACCACCTGTGAATCCGCTACCATGGTAGAAGAGCGCGAGGCCGATACCGCGATTAGTGCCGGCGTACCTCCTAAGCTTGGCGCGGAACCCCGACCGCCTTACCGCACGCCGGAGAACATCCAGCGCGCTGCAGTCTTCACCGAGCACCTGTCCGGTGCTTGTGGTGTCTCCAGGCCGAAAGGCATTTTTCTCTCGGAGTTTGACTGGGTCGATGCCAAGCGTTTCGGCGATCCGCTGCATATGTACTTCGATCGCGAATTGGGTTTGCGGAGCGCCGAATCCACGAAATGCACCGTTTGGCGGCGTGTTGGTCATCATCGCGCGCCCTCTTACCCGGACGTGATCGCACCGATACGGGCCCGCGGCGTGGATAGCGCCCCGGCTTAGTACGACCGGACTCAACGTGACGTACGCGCCGGCGTCCATGATGATGTCGATGTCCATGGCGGTAATGCGTCCGTCTCGTTTCACGCCGGTTCGGTGCCGCACGATGGCCGGATGGCGCTTCGTGGTGGCGATCATGTCCTCGACGCGGTCGTAGACGATCTTTACCGGTCGATTGGCCTTGAGCGCGAGGAGCGCGGCATGGCCGGCGATAAGATTCGGATACTCCTCCTTTCCCCCGAATCCACCGCCCGTCTCCGTCTGCACTACGCGAACGCGGTCATCGCTCCAGCCGAGCAGCGACTTGATGGCTTTATGGACGTAATACGGACACTGAATGGAGCCGAGCAGGGTGATACCTCCATCCTGCGGCACGGCGATGACGCCATTGGTTTCGATGTATATGTGTTCCTGATGTCCGGTTCGGTACTCGCCCTCGATTATCAGGTCCGCCGCCGCCAGTCCATCCTCAATGGCTCCCTTGTCGATGCCGAGCGATTTGAAAGACGTTGGCGAGCGTTCGGGGTCGAGCAAAGGATCCTCGCGCTGGTATTCAATTTCCACTCGGGCGCGGAGTAGCTCGTCACGGCTCTCATGCGCGAGAAGGAGAATTGGCTCCGCCGTGTGCCGGACTTCACTCTCGACGAGGAACGGCTGGTCGTCCTCGATAAGCGCGACGACATTCCGGCCCGGTATGTCGCGATGGTCGACGATAATATAGCCGCGCTGATCGAAGTCCAGGTGAGTGGCGGTGACGCGCCCGCGCGGGATAGTCGAGCGGACGGTGCGGCCGTGAAGCATTCCGGGAAAGACAATATCATCGACGTACTTGGCCGCGCCCGCGACTTTTTCGGCGCCATCCTTTCGCGGGACATTACGACCAACCGCGGGTGATAAAGTAGTCGTCAAATCATGCATCGAACGCGAAGATGCGGCGGGAAGCGAGGGAGAGCAAGCTGCTGTTTTGCAGGCTCCTTTCCTCGTCTGCTTCCACAGGGATTGCCCTTGACCGGCACAT
>JACDCM010000325.1 GCA_013817545.1 Gemmatimonadaceae bacterium
CGTGAGGATAGCCGCGGCACCTGGGCGGCCGACACCGTGTACTCACCGGCCGAGCAGCGCCTGGCGGTTACCGAGCTAATGCTGCCGGGCGCCACGAACACCTTTCGCTGGGTCCCTGAGCGTGTGGGCAACTGGCTGTTTCATTGCCACTTCAGCTTTCACGTCTCCCACCATCTGATTCTCCCCGAGCGCCACTCCGGCCCACTCCTGCCGGAAGCACAACCCATCGATCACTCTCAGCATCGCATGGCGGGTCTGGTCCTTGGCCTTCATGTACTTGCAAATCCCGCGGCCAAGCCAACAGCCACCACCACCGCCGCGCCTCGCAAGCTGCGTCTGTTAATCCAATCCGCACCCAATCGCTTCGACAAAGAGCCGGGTATGGGATTTGTGCTGCACGAGAATGGCGCCGAACCAGCGCGCGATTCTGTTCCCCCCGCCGGCCCAACGATCGTGCTGAGACGGGGCCAGCCCGTGGCGATCACGGTTGTGAACCGCCTTAATGAACCAGCTGCGGTCCACTGGCATGGCATCGAGCTGGAAAGCTTCCCCGATGGCGTTCCGGGTTGGAGTGGTACTCCAGCGCGGATCATGCCCCCGATCGCGCCCCGGGATTCATTCGTCGCCGAGTTCGTGCCGCCCCGCTCGGGCACCTTCATTTATCACTCCCATACCAACGAGTTGGCGCAGATCGGCTCGGGAATGTATGGCGCGCTGCTGGTCGTGGATTCCGGCCAGACACTGGACCCGCAGATCGATCGGGTCATCCTGGTGGGAGGAGCAGGGCCTCGGTTCGATGGGCTGGTTAACGGGATGCGGGAACCACCGCCACTCGATCTGGAAGTGGGTCGCACGTACAGGCTTCGTCTCATCAACATCAACGTCGATTGGCGTATCGCATTCTCATTGGCGACCGACACCGGATACGCACGGTGGCGTCCTGTGGCGAAGGACGGGGCGGATCTCCCGCCGCATCAGGCCCGCCTCATGCCTGCGTACCTGCTAACGGGCCCGGGCGAAACGAACGACTTCGAGTTCACTCCTATCGAGCCTGGCAATCTCCGCCTGAACATCACGACTCAGCGCACAGGGTGGCACGTACCGGTCGCGGTGCGGGTGCGGAAGTCTGGTTAGCCAGCCGAGGTTCGCCTGGCAATAGCAGGTCGGAGCGCCCATGTGTAGAGCGCGAGTGATCTTCGCTTCTCCGTGACGATGCGCTGGCAGCCAACCGTTTGGCTCGCGGTTACCTCCTGGTTCTCGCCCAGACCGCCTGCCATCCGCCGCGCTTTCCCTGCATATTGCTCGCATGCTCGAAGTATCCCCTCTCCTCTCGGCCGCACTCGCTGATCGATACTCGGTAGAAGGCGAGCTCGGCCAGGGCGGCATGGCCACCGTATATCTCGCCGAAGAGCGCAAGCACGCGCGCAAGGTGGCCATAAAGGTCTTGAGGCCGGAGCTAAGCGCCTCGCTCGGTGCCGAGCGTTTCCTGCGCGAGATCGGCATCGCCGCGCGGCTCACGCATCTCCACATAGTGCCACTCATCGACTCGGGAGAGAGCGAAGGACTGCTGTACTACGTCTCCCCATGCGTCCCTGGAGGATCGCTGCGCGAACGACTCAAGCGTGACGGGCGACTATCCGTGAAGGATGCTCTGCGCATCGCGCAGGAGATCGGCATGGGTCTCGACTACGCTCACCGCAACGGCTTCGTTCACCGGGATGTCAAGCCGGAAAACATTCTGTTTGCGGATGGCCACGCCGTGCTCGCGGATTTCGGCAATCGCGCGCCTGTACGAGCCTGGTGCCGAAACCGTGACTGAAGCGGGACTGAGCATCGGCACGCCCGAGCATATGTCGATTTCGCCAAGCTCTCCCCCCTCGTTGCGCTGACCAAGGCGAACGGCGTCTGGCACTGCCCGACGCTGAGCATGTTCATGGCCGATGCGCTGCCTGGCGAAGTGGAGGCAAGGCGGGAGTTGCCCGAGATGCGATACGTGCCAAGCACGATGTTCGAGAGATGGATGGAGCACAACTGGCCGCCGGACATCGTCCTGATCGCTCGGCGCACCCAGCCGGCCCGCATGCGCGTGGTGAAGGCGTTGCACGACGCCGGCGTGGGGCTGCTCCTTGGCACGGACCCGGCCAACCCCTTCATCCTCTGGGGGTTCGCGACGCACAAGGAGTTGGCCCAACTCGTCGCGGCCGGACTCAGCCCGTACGAGGCTGTCGCGGCCGGTACGCGCAACGCGGCGGAGTACCTCGGAGCGCTCGACGAGTTCGGGACGGTGGAGGCCGGGAAGCGCGCCGACCTGATTCTGGTCGACGCCAATCCCCTCAACGATGTGGCGAACGTCCAGCGCATCGCGGGCGTGATGCTGCGCGGGCGCTGGCTGGCACGGGCCGACCTGCAGCGCGAGCTGGACGCGGTTGCCGACGAGATCCGGCGCTACGAAGAGTACATCAAAGCGCAGGTCAAATGACGTAAGCTGCGCAACCGGCCACCCGGGAGCTATCTGGTTGACCCGGCTCCAATCGGCGATGTCCTGAAGCCGGCCGATTCCACGCGTACACGTCAATGGAAGGGTGACAGTTTCTTTCTCACGACGTTTGGGACGGGATGAACACAATGCGGCAGATTAACTTCTCCATCTCGCTGCTCGCGCTGCTAGGGGCGTTGTCGCTAACCTCCTCCGTCCTCTTGGCGCAGCCCGCGGTCACCGCTCCAGGCACGCGAGCGGTGCAAGCCGCCCCGCCCACAGCCGTGGTGCACGGCAACGTCACTCCCGCAGGCATACTGCGAGGCGGCGTGCTCTCCCTGCAGCTCTTCGCCCAGAGGGTGCGCTGGCACCCTGAGGCCGACGACGGACCAGCAGTCGGCGCGGAAGCGTTCGGCGTGGAGGGCACTGCGCCGAGTATCCCGGGACCACTGGTGCGCGTGCCCACGGGGACCCGTATCGAGACCAGCATCCGCAACGCGCTACCGGACACGCTGCTCGTCTTCGGCCTGTCGGGTTCGGGCCGGGACACCGTGCGGATCGCCCCCGGCGCGACCGGGCGCGCGCGCTTCGTCGCCGGCGTGCCGGGCACGTACGCATACGGCGGCGCGACCATTGTGGAAGATTCGCTGCACCAGCTCGGCACGGGGAATCAGCTCCTCGGCGCACTGATCGTGGACGGCGTGAAAGCGCAGCCGGACCGCGTGTTCGTTATCAGCATCTGGCCGCCCGCGCCCGGCCGCTTCGTCATGGCGATCAATGGCAAGTCGTGGCCGCACACGGAGCGGCTGGACATGAGCGTGGGCGACTCCGTGCACTGGCGCGTCATCAATGGCACGCGCGGCCGCCACCCGATGCATCTGCACGGGTTCTACTTCCGCATCGACGCGCGCGGAAGCTGGGCCGCCGACACGATGATGCCGGGCGAACGGCCGATGGTCGTAACCGAGTCAGTGCCCTATCGGGGCACGTTCTCCATGACGTGGATGGCGGAGCGGCCCGGCAACTGGCTCTTTCACTGTCACGATGCGCTGCACACCTCGTGGCGCCGCCGCTTCAACCTGATCGGTGAGCGGCCGCCGCAGACTGCGCCCATGCACGACGCCGCGCACCACGTGGAGCAGGACATGTCGGGTCTCGTCCTCGGCATCCGCGTCCGTGACAGTAGCGGTGGCGGTACACTGAGGGCGACGAGTAGCGCGACGCCACGCCGCGTGAGACTCGTAGTGAACGAGAAAGCCGGGTTCTACGGGCGCGAGCCCGGCTTCAGCTATATCGCGTCGTACGGCAAGGAGCCGGCGCGCGATTCACTGGAGATTCCAGCGCGGCCCTTGGTGCTCACGCGAGGTGAGCGCGCGGAGATCGTCGTCGTCAACCGGCTCAGCATCCCGACGGCCGTCCACTGGCACGGCATCGAGCTGGACAGCTATTACGACGGCGTCGCCGGCTGGAGCGGCAACGGTGTGAGAATGGCGCCACTCACTGCGCCGGCGGACTCCTTCGTCGTGAAGCTGACGCCCCCGCGCGCAGGCACGTTCATCTTTCATGCGCACGCCGACGATATGCGGCAGATTGCGCTTGGACTGTATGGCCCGCTTATCGTGTTGCCGCCCGGCGAGACCTGGCAGCGCGCAACGGATCACGTTTTCCTCATCAGCCAGCTGGGACGCGGGCCCGGTTCCCAGATCGGGCTAAACGGTAGCGCTCGGCCGGAGTCGCTCACATTCGCCGCTGGCGTGCGCCATAGACTCCGCTTCATCAACATCACCGTCGCGGACGACGCGGAGCTGGCGCTGCGGTCCGATACATCGTCGGATAAGCCGGTGGTCACCTGGCGGGCGATCGCCAAGGACGGCGCGGACCTGCATCGCGAGCTTGCCATCATGCGTCCCGCGGTGCTTCGCATCGCCCCTGGCGAGACCTACGACTACGAGGTGATGCTGCCGCCCGGTGATTACCGGCTGAGCCTGAAGAGCAACAACGATCTGGACGTCATGCTACGCGTGCGTTAAGTGAACGATTCCCCCGCGAGGTTTCGCTGCAGTGAGGCATCTCCGATTATCCCCAAGAGGCCATAATGATTCGCAAACTGATTTATCGCTCGTGCATGGCGCCGGATGGGCTCCCGAGATGCGGGAAGGCTCACGACGCCCCAATATGCACTCCCTCCGCCACGTTCCCCCAGAGGAAGGCATCGATGCTGGCATCTGTTACCGCCCGCGCTCTCGTGCCCTTTCTGCTCACGGCAGTCTTGCTCCAGGCAGGCCCGCTCACGGCTCAGCAGCGTCTGGACGCCTCCGGTAACGCCTCCCGGGCGCTCCCAGGGAAAGTGATCGATGTCGCGGCGGGCGAATTCTACTTTCAGGCACCGGATACGATCCAGGCGGGGCTCATCACGTTTCAGCTCC
>JACDCM010000326.1 GCA_013817545.1 Gemmatimonadaceae bacterium
GTCGCGTGAACCAGATGCTGCCCTTTAGCGGCGCCGTGGTTTCGCGGATGCCACCGGACACCGAGAAGTAGGTCGCACCCTGCTCGTAGACGAGGCCCATCTCCCGCACTTCGAGCGCGAAGCGCGACAGCTTGAGCTGCGCGCCATGCGGCATGACCATGTTGCCAGTCGGCTTGCCGCGATCCCAGCCGACGTCGACCAGCGCCGCCTCGAACGGCTTGTTGTCGTCCTTGGTGATAGTGACCGCGCTTGCGGCACCTGTACTTTCGCCCGGCTTCTCGCGGATGATGATGTCGGCCAGCAGCTGGATGGCCGCGCCCGGATCGGGCGAGTCCTTGCCGAGTTCGCGCAGCGACACGCCGGCGCGAACGCGGAAGACGTCGACCATGATCTTCCAGAGATCGAGCCGGATAAGCGGAATCTCGTCGCCGAGTGGCGGTGGCGTGTGCGCGAACGAGACTCGCAGCACATCACCGTCGATCAATCCGAGTTCGAGCTCGAAATCCCCGTCAGTACCGTCGGACCACGCCACGCCGCCCTCGAGCGTGAGACCGGACCACCAGTCCGCACCCTCACGCGGCGTCGCGAAGAACAGCTTGCTCAGGAACAGCTGTGCACTGTCGCCGAGTGGAACGACGAGTGGTGCGTCGGTAAAGGTCAGGAAATCGGCGAGCGACTCGCCGGGATCGAGGCTCTTCCGCAGTCCGATGTTTCCGTGCTGCGGCACCGGGATGACCGATGGCAGCACCAGCTCTTCCAGCACGAACTCCGCATCCTCGCGGATGCGCAGCCGCTTTCGCAGGTCGGCGAGCGCGCTGCCGTGGACGGTCCAGTCGAGATCGATGCCGCCAAATCCCAATCCGCCGCCGCCGAAGGCGAATGCGCCAGTGTCGAGCGGACGTACCAGCCAGTCGAGTTCAGCACGTGCACGCGCGGGGCTCGCCACGAAGCGCAGGTCGTGCACGGCCTTCGCGGGGAGGCCGAAGATACGGCATGGTCCGACTGAGATCGGCAGGTGCGATTCGAGCCGAATGGCTCCGGCGGCCTCGATGGTGAGCGCGAATTCGCGCGAGATGGTCGAATCACTCGCGCCGTCCGACAACACGATACTCTTGTCGATGCCCTGCTTTGCGGGGTCCGGATGCGCGGCCAGCAGGTCCGGCGGGATCGACACGTCGAGTGGCAGCGTGTCGACCTGGAGCGTGTATCCACTGGCGGTATTCGACGAAGCGCGGAAATCGGATTTCCAGTCGTTGGCGGGCGCGAACGCGAAGCGCATCGACGGGAAGATGCGGCTCACGAGTGTCGTCGGCGCTGGCGCGAGGCCGTCCTTGAGCGTGAGCGTACCGCTGACCGTAACCGTGCCGGTGACGTCGACACTCGTCATCGCGTCTTCGACGTCGATGGCGTCCACCAGCTGCGCCATGAGGCCGGAACCGTCGGTGGACGGCGGGAACGACGTATCGATGTCGTTGACCGGCCACGCGTTCGCGAGCGAAGCGAAGAGCTCTGTCAGGCGCATGTCATTCGACCTGGCTGCCAGGATCGACGACGGTGTCGAAGATGGCGTCGGATTCCGTACCGGCGAGCATGGCGCCGATGCCGGCGACGAAGGTTGCGATCATCGCCACGCCGCCGATCGCCTTCGTCGTGTCGACGAACTCGGTCGCGAGCTCGAAATCGGTGCTGTACGGCTGTGCGTCGACCGGCGTGAACCGGTTGCCGGTGGTGAACTTCCGGTCGAAGAGCGGCAGGCACGCCACCGGATCGCGCAGCGCGACGCGACCGTATTCTTCGGTCACCCCCAGGTGTTCGGCCCATAGCTCTACGCGCAGGTCGCGGATCCAGTTGTCCTCACCGTCGGCAACCGCCTCGCGCATCGCGAAGATGTTGCACTCGCCGTCGGAGTAGTAGCCGCGACGGTTGCAGTTTGCCGACCCGATCGACGCGAACGCATCGTCGATGAGCACCATCTTGGAGTGCACGTACACGGACGGGAACATGCCCGTCACGACTGCCGCGCCCGCCTTGTGCGACGCGCGTGGGCTGCCGCGGTCCTTGTTGAACAGGCTGGTGTCTTCCGCCCGGTCGACATAGTAGCGCGCGCCCGTCGCGCTGGTGTAGCCGGGCACCTTCTGGTACGCGCGCATCGCTTCGCCATCGACCACGAGCCAGAACGGCGCATCCGGGAGACGGTTCACCGGACCGATCTCCACGACGTTGTCGGCGTCGGCCGCGCCCTGATCCGCCGTCAGCCAAAGCCGTCCTTTCGCGGACGCGAATGTCGTTTGCGTGCGGGAGAAGCGTTTGCGCAGGATGCCGACCTTGAAGCGGTCGCCCCACGTTTCGCGCATCTGCTGGATGAACTCCTGGCGGCGCGTGAGGCCGAACGGCTGGTCGGTCGTCGACGGCACGATGACCACGAGCGGACCCGAGACGCGCGCCGCGGCCGCCGCGAGCGCGAACGCGAACTCCGCGGGCGGCGTGAGATACTGGTCTTCGATGAAGATGTGCCGCCGTGCGCGCCCGATCGCCTGCAGCAGCGTGTCGAGGATCGTACGCTCGCCGTTGGGCGCGAAATCGGTGAACCCGCGTCCGCTGCCCGGCACTGCACCGTAGTACGTGCGTGCAACCTGCACGACGTCGGGGCCGCCGACCGGCAATCCGGCGAGCGCGCCGGGAGTGTCGATCGCCAGCGTGGTCCTCGAGACATTGCGCCACCGTTCGATGAACGTGGTGGCGAGCTCGCCGGCCGCGAGTCCGTTCACGCGCGCGTGCACGTCATGAAACGGACCGCGCGACGCATGCTCGCGATCCTGCGTACGATTCGCGTTCAGATCGATGCCGCCGCAGTATGCGTGGATGCCCGTCGCATTCCGCACGACCTGGATCTTCTGGTGGAACACATTGAAGTTGCGCTGCGCCGGCAGCGCGAGATTGATGAGGTCCGAGACGGCGCGGTGCGGATTGTCGAGTACGTCGGCGTCCACGGGGTCGAGATGTGCCTCGACGCCCGGCAGCGCGTGCAGCGCTTCGATCGCATCACGATTGAGCTCGAAGCTCTCGAGCAGGCTGTCGATGCTCGCCGATTCCACCATGAGCGCCCAGGCAATCGCCTGCGAATGCAGGAAGAACGACATCTGGTCGGGCGACTGGTCGTCCTGGAAGATCGTCGCGACCCCGGCACCGATTGAAAGCAGCATGCCGGCGAGGGCAGCAGTGGTTTCGACCGTACGCACCCACCCCGGATCGAGCTGCAGCATCTGCAGGGCGAGGAAGCGCGCGTCGCCTCCAGCCGCACCCATCGCCGTCGCGATCTCCAGGACCGTACGGGGCGCGTTCGAGCCGGTCACGGGTCCAAGGATCGCATCGTGCTGCAGCGAATACCCGGTCACGTAGAACGCACCCTGCGCGCCCGCAGCAACGGCCGCCTCGAGCTCGCCGAACATGTCGCGGAACGTTGCCGCGCCATCGGCGAACGGCACCACCGTGTTCCCGCGCGTGAAGCGCTGCAGCGCGGCCGAGCCCTGGGGCGCGAACCACGCGTCGAGCGGGGCGACCGTGACGTGACTCGTGAATGGTGTCAGTGAGACGACCCCACTCGGAAATGGCGCATCGGACGTCGCTGCAACGACCAGTTCGCCCTGCGCGACGTCGAGCGTCGAGCCACTGGCGAGGTTCGCGCGTGAAACGCCGAGCGCCGTGAGCGCGTCGCCGAGGTGCGCTGCCTGTAGCACTACGGCCGCACCGGAGCCGCCAAGCGTGATTGACCGGGCCGTTGCCGGACTGCCACCCGGCTCCAGGATGCGAAGCGGTTGCTCTACCAGCGCGAACGCGTCGACGAACTCCTGCCACGTCGGCGCGCCCGATGTCGCCGCGGCGGCATTCAGCGCATCGCGCAGGTATCGCAGCACACCGATCGAGTCGAGCGAAGGCGCGGCGGGCGCGAACGCCAGGACGGTGATCGCACTCACCATCACGGGACCGACTCCGAGATCCACGTCGGTTCCCCGCGTCACGCCTTTCGGTTCGCCCTTCTCGCCCGGCGCGTCGAGCCCATCCTCGAAGCGCATGGCGATCAGCGGATTGCCCAGCGGCAACCGCGTGCGCAGCGCCGGAAACAGTGCGATGTCGGCGGCGCTTCCCCAGATCCAGTGCACGCTGCTTCCGGCCTGTGCATGATGCCAACGGCCCGTCGCGGCAAAACGCAACGCGGTGGCGGGACCGCTGCCCTGCACGGCCCACTGCTGCGATGCGGGCGACGCGCCGGGACCGGGTGTCGCGGCCGCCGACGGTGGGAAGACGGTCCCAAGGGCCTTCGGCAGGTCGGTCGCGATCGACCTGCTCCACGACCATCCGGCGAGCGATGCAAGTGGTGAGGTGAGCATCCGGCTATGCCCCCGCCACGATCATGGCCTCGTGCATCGGGCCCACCAGACGTGACGGAACGCCGTCGGCGGTCAACGACAGTGCCCATACATGCAGCATGATGCCGTCATCGGGCAACGGCAGGGCGACCAGCGCGATTCCCGACGCATCCGGCACAGCGAGGACCGGCGAGAGTCGCCGTCCCGTGCCGTCGCGGACGACCAATTGCACGTGGGGTGCAAGGTCGGGGCGATTCCGGATCGTGCTGAGCGTCGCGGTCGCGGTAGAGAACGAGTGGTCAGCGCTGTGAAAGACGTAAATGCTCTCGCCGGACGCACCACGCGCCTTCACGCGAACGGTCGCGATACCCTCGGCCACATCGATGCGCTCGAGCTCCGGCGCGATGGAACGCGCGGGCGATGGGACGTGCACCACGAGCGGCAGCACCTGCCCCTCGGTTGACGGATGCCCTGCGGCATCGACGGCGCGCAGCCGATACAGCCAGCGCGACGGCCGGTTGGGCAG
>JACDCM010000327.1 GCA_013817545.1 Gemmatimonadaceae bacterium
GGTGAGGGGAGTGCGGATTGCGGAGTGTGGATTCGGGAATGCCTCCCGCATCATGCCCGCCGCATCCGTGAAGAGAGCGCGCATGTATTACGTATCACTGATCACTTGCCCAACCTTAACCCAACGCCCCTGACGAGGGAGATTCCGTGATCAAGACAACGGTTAACTGGGCGCCACTGCCTCTCAGAATAATTCTCGGCGCCGGCATGATGTACCACGGCTATCCCAAGCTGTTCAGCCCGCAGGGAAATCAGGCGTTCGAGGGAATGCTCGTTCAGATTGGAGTGCCGGCCCCAGACATCATGTCGAATCTCATTGGAGTAGTCGAGTTCTTTGGAGGCATGATGATCATCGCGGGCGCCTTTGTTTCCGCGGTGTCGATCTTTCTCATTGTCGACATGCTCGTGGCTGCGTTCACCGTACATCTTCCGCATGGATTCAACTTCATCAACATCACTGGGATGACCGGGGCCGGGCCATCGTTTGGCATGCCAGGCTACGAAGTAAATCTCCTGTACATAGCTGGCCTGCTCTCGCTCATACTGAGTGGGGACGGAGCGCTTTCATTTGACTCCAGGGGAGTGCGACGTGAGACGGCGGCTCCGGAGCGGGATTTAACGGCGGCGTGAGGCGGGAGGCGGAAATGAACCCACAACCTCACCACGCCTCCCGCTGGTCGCCTCCCGCTAGTTCCTACTCTCCGCTCGCCACGCGTTGTTTGTGCGATCGATATCCGGGAAGCGCTCTTCCGGATCGATCTCCACCTTCGTCACCGCTGGCATGGCGCTCACACGCACTGTGTGACGGCTGGCGCCCGCCAGCCACACGGCAACCGGTACGTCGACTCGCTCGACGCGTCCGTCCGAGCGCGTGACTGCAAGACGAACGGGCATCGGCGCCCTGCCGCGATTCTCGATCACGATTTCCGCTGAGTCGCCCGCGGTCCGAACATCGGCGACTGCGTGGTCCAGTGTCCATGTCTCAAAGAACCAGGTGCGCCAGAACCAGCCCAGATCCTGGCCACTCACCTCGTTGAAGGAGTTCCAGAGATCGTACGGAGCCGGATGCTTGTTCAGCCAGCGGCGCCCATACTCACGATACGCGCGCATGAAAACCTCGTCGCCCACAATGGCACGCAGAGCTGCAAGATTAGTTGCCATCTTCGCATAGCTCGCTATTCCGTAAGCGGGTGAGCCGCGTGGATACAGATCGCCGTGGCGCATGAGCTCCACCTCACCTCGCTGGCCAATCTCACTGCCGCTCCCCTGCCGTGCGAGCGAGAGATACTGGTTTCGCGCGATGCGCTCCAGATCGTAGCCGTTGAAGAACTCCCGCATCGCCTGCGCCTGGTTGAAGCGGGTCAGCCCCTCGTCCTGCCAGGCGTAGCGCTGCTCGTCCGACCCTACCTGCATTGGAAACCACATGTGCGCAGTCTCGTGCACAGTTACGGAGTATAAGGACAGCGTGTCCCGTCGCCCGCCGATGCAGGTCATCATCGGATACTCCATCCCGCTGCAGCTCACGACACCATCTACCGCCGTCATGTGCGGGTACGCATACGGCCAAAGAAAGCGCGACAGGAACTCGATTGAATGGCGGACGTATCGCGCGGACTGATCCCAGGCCCACGCACGCCGTTCCGGACGGTAGAAAGAATGGATAGCGGCCGTGTCTGGTCGGCCGTCGCCATTTGCGTCGCCAGCAACCGCATGGGTCGCGTCCCACAAATACTTGTCGCTCGCGCCAAACGCGAAGTCCCGGACGCTGTCAGCGCGGAAGCGCCAAGTGAGCTTGCCGTTCGTGCCACGGGAGGTCGAGCGGCCAGCGACACGGTCCTGTTCCGTTACGACGTTCACGACGCGGGGAGTATGCAACGCCGAATCGAGACGGGCGCGCGTGGTGGCTGACAGAACTTCGGCCGGGTTCTGCAGCACTCCTGTCGAGCCAACCAGCCACCCCGCGGGCAAAGTCAGGGCGACCTCGTAATTACCGTAGCCCATGTAGAACTCGGAATTCCCCATGTACTGATCGTTCTGCCATCCCGAGAGGTCGTCGTACACCGCAATCTGTGGATACCAGTACGCGATGTAAAAGATCTCGCCGTCGGTGCCCATTCGCGGAGCTCCGTCAGGTGGAATTACGAAACTCCACGCGAATTCGAGCTCCGCGCTCGCCCCGGGCATGAGCGCGCTCCGCAACCGCAGATGTGCGATCGTTCCGTCCACCGCGTAACCGGCAGTCGTATCTCCAAGGGTGGTCGGAGCCAGCGTTTGCCCCTGAGCTGCGATGCGTTCCAGCGTCATGCCACCAGTAACGGGAACAACTTCATTTCGCACGGCGTTCGGCGCGAACAGATTGGGACGCAAATGCACACGGATCGACCGAAGTGTGTCCGGCGAAGCGTTGTAATACCGAACCACGCCTCGGCCCGTTAGCCGCTTGGACACAGGATCCAGCTCGGCTTCGAGCCGATACTCGGACCGCTGCTGCCAGTACCGCTCGCCGGGGCGCCCAGTTCGCGTGCGAGTGCCCGCTTCGACTGCGCGGGCGAAAGCGGGTGTCTCGAAGACGCCATAGGAATTCGCGCGCGCACCAGCTTCAGCCGGGAGCGGTGACGGCGCTGGTGCAGACGCGGTCTGCGCGACGGGCCGAGCACACGCCGCAGTAATGAGGGAAGTGACCGCGAGTGAAATCAGGGCGCGCGCAGCGGCACGGCCTCTCTGATCTCGCATCACGACTTCTTTCCGCACGACGGATGTCCCGCGGCGGCACTCGCCAACATCTCCACAATCTCGCGAACGGTCTGGTCACCCTTGTCATTCGCGTACCAGGCGTACTTCTGATCGTACAAGTCCTTTTCAGAGAGTGTCTTCTTTTTTTCCTGGAACCACCGCTGCAGCTCGGATGGACGCTCGACCCAGCAGCCGCTTTCCCGGTAGCGATCGTCCAGAAGGATCACTGTCGGCGTCGCGGCGCGCCCGTCCGAGGTTCGATGCGCCTTCAGAAGCTTGCGCCCCCGCTTCGAGCTTATGATCCGCATCTGGAGGTTTGGCACAGCCTCCACGAGTCGCGCCAGATATGGCATTGTGTTGAGCGAGTCGCCGCACCAATCCTCGGCGATCACGAGTAGCCGCCACGTCCCGGGTATAGCGCGAGCGCGCGCCACCAGCTCGTCCGAAACGGTACCGGCTTTATAGGTGGCGAGCCACTGGTCTCGCTTGGAATCCGCCGCGGAAAGAAACTGCTCGAATGTCTGCCCCTCCGAGTACAGCTCGCGCAAGGAAGGAGCGGCCGTAGCGGTCAGGTATACGTGCGGACCGCCGATCGGCTGGAAGCCTGCAGCCGAATCGGTGCAGACAAGAGATAGAGCGAGCAGGTGGTGCAGCATGTCGGACGCGATTAATGGCGGTGGACTATTCCGTTACGGGAGATAACAGAGCGAATATCTATGAGAACTAATACTAGCGCACCCAAAAGGCTGCCCGAACACCGAACACCGCCCGTATAAACCGTGCACCGGACACCGCGCACTACCAACCGGGCACCGCACACCGAGCACCGCACTCTTTGCGCCCAGAAACCTGTTCACGTCAGCCCTGCAGGTACTATCGCGCCCGCTCCAAACTTGTCGCGCACGGCGTCTACGCTTCGAGCGAGCGCACGATCGCGATCCGTATCGCTGTGTGCTTCCTGAACTCCCGCGAACAGTGTCATCTGGCTCGAGCTTTCGTACGGCGCCAGCGACGATAGCGCGACGCCGAGCAGGCGCGCGCGAACGCGTCTTGCACGACGCAATTTGGCGAGCAGCTCGCGAGCGGTGGCGAAAATCACGCGGTCGGATATGACCGGCTCCGGAAGGGTGCGGCTCGCCTGACGCGTGCGAAAGTCGAAATCGCGGATTCGCACCGTGATAGTTCGCGCGGCGAGATCATCACTTCTCAGATCGAACGCGGCTCGCGTCGCGAGTCTTAGCAGTTCGCGCTCGAGCCCCACGGTGTCGCCGATGTCTTCTGAAAACGTCTCGTCGCGGCTTATGCTCTTGGCCTGCTCACCGGGCTCCACTTGGCCTTCGTCGATTCCGCGAACGCGGTTGAACAGCCAGAGCGCCTCTCGCTTGCCGGAATTCAACCATCGGGTCAGTGCCGGCAGATCGTGCCTGAGAACGTCGTCGACGGTGCGAAATCCGAGCTTGGCGAGCCGCTCCTGAAATTTGGGTCCCACGAGCGGGATGTCGGCCAACTCGAAGCGCCGCATCCATTCCGATTCTTCGCCGGGCGCGACGATATGGACACCGGTTGCTCCGGTCCCTGGCTTGGGCTTCGCAGCCTCGACGGCCATCTTGGCGATAAGCTTCGAGGTACCTCCACCGATCGATACAGAAATTCCCGTCGACGCGTGAACCGCAAGCCGGATTCGCGCAGCTGTCGTTGCCAGGGTCTCACCGCGATACAGCTCCTGTGTACCGCCGAGGTCGAGATACCATTCGTCGATGCTCGCCGACTCGACCACGGGCGCAAATCGCGCGAGCACTCGGCGAATCTCGCGGCTTTTTTCCGAGCAGGCGCGACGCGGAATGGGCACGCAGAGGGCGTCGGGACAGAGGCGTATCGCACGGGCGATCGGCATCGCTGAACGCACACCGAACTGGCGCGCCGCATAGCTGGCGGAGCAGACGACGCCGCGGCTGTTGCGTTCTCCACCCACGATGAGGAGATCGGCCTTGCCGGCCCCTTCCGGATCAACGGTTCGCGCGACCGCTACAAAGAATGCGTCAGCATCTGCGAGGAGAATGCGGCGCGGCGGACCAGGATGTTCTTCGACCATTTCGGTGAGCCGGTCACCGCTGCGAGCAGGCGACCTTTTGCATCGGGAAGTCGACTCCGCGTACTGT
>JACDCM010000328.1 GCA_013817545.1 Gemmatimonadaceae bacterium
GTATTCTCCCGCGCGGATGTGCTGGCCAAGGGGCCGCGAGCTGGCCGTTCAATAAGCCGAACGCTGTTCATTTTGCGGAATTTGCTTCTTGCCGCCCTTGTTTTGGCGCTGGCAAGACCGCGGGCCGGTGCCCGCGCGGAGAACGTGACGAGCGAAGGCATCGACATAGTCGTGGCTTTTGACATATCGAGCTCCATGCTCGCTCAGGACTTCCAGCCGCAAAACCGTCTGGAGGTAGCGCGCGACAAGGTTCGCGAGTTCATCCGCGGACGAAATTCCGATCGAATTGGAGTGGTGGCTTTTTCCGGCGAAGCTCTCACGCAGGTGCCGTTGACGACGGATTATCCAGTCGTGCTAGCCGCGGTAGCAAACCTGCAGCCAGGTCAGCTGGAAGATGGCACCGCGATCGGAACCGCAATCGCCACCGCGGCAAACCGGCTTCGGGGAGCGCCTGGCCGTTCGCGCGTAATGGTTCTTCTCACTGACGGGGTGAACAATCGCGGGTCGATCGATCCGCTCACGGCGGCTCAGGCAGCTGCGGCGTTTGGCATCAGGATTTACACGATTGGAGTCGGAAGCGAGGGCATGGCGCCGGTTCCGGTGGGACGAGGTCTCTTTGGCCTGCGATATGAGAATCGTCCCGTCGAGATCGATGACGAACTCCTCACGGAGGTAGCGCGAAAAACCGGCGGCCGGTATTACCGCGCGCGCGATGCAGCGGCGCTGGAGCGGATCACTTCGGAGATCGACCGGCTCGAGCGATCTCCCGTTCGCGTTCAGCAGTTCATCAACTATACCGAGATCTTTCGTTGGCCTCTCGGCGCGGCATTGTTGGCGCTCGCCGTTGAGATGCTGCTTTTCGCATGGCGGGGGCCGCTACCGTAATGGAGGCTTTCCAGTATCCCTTTGCGATTGCGCTCGCGCCCGCGCTGGCGCTTCTGGTCGTCACGCTGATGCTGGTGAGCGCTCGCCGTCGCGCGAGGCGGTTGGCGCGCATGGGAGACGCCGAGGTCGTGGGACGATTGGTTCCGCCATCGGCTAAAAGGAAACCGGTTGTACGCGCCGCGGCGCTTGGTTTGTCGGCGGCGTTCGCCGGGATCGCATTCGCGGGTCCCCAGTGGGGAATTGAGCGCAGCATAGTTCGCAGCAGCGGAGCCGACATAGTTCTCGCGCTGGACGCCTCACTCTCCATGCTTGCCACTGACGAACGCCCGTCGAGGCTTGCGCGCATGAAGCAGGAGGCGCGCCGCTTGATCGCCGCGAGCACGGGTGACCGTTTCGGACTCATCGCTTTTGCAGGGCGGAGTTACATTCTCACGCCGATTACCGCGGATCGCAGCGCACTCTCGCTCTTTCTCGAGAATCTCGATCCAAGCGTAGTCGGTCAGGCGGGTAGCTCTCTCGCGCGGACGATCCGGCAGGGAACGGAGCTTCTGATGCTGAGTAAGAGCGGAAGCGATCGCGCCCTCGTCATAATGGCAGATGGCGAGGTCTTCGAGGAGCAGGAGGAAGTCATAGTAGCGGCGCGCAAGGCAAACGAAGCGGGCGTCGCAATTGTGTTGGTGGGATTCGGTACTTCCGCCGGTTCAACAATTCCCGTTCCTTCGGAAGAGGGGTCAACGCGTAAGCGCGACGAGAATGGAGTGGTCGTAATCACACGTTACAATGAGCCGCTCATGCGCGCCGTAGCAGAGGCGGCGAAGGGGTCATTCATTCCGGCCACAGCCACAGATAAGGCATCCCGCGTCCGGCGGGCATTAGCGACGCTCAGGCGCGTCGAGAGATCCACGGACACAGGCCCAAACCGGCGTCCCCGCTTTCAACTCTTTGTCATTCCGGCGCTTCTTCTGGCAATGCTGGATACCTTGTTAGCGGAGCGTCGCGGCCGCAGGCGGAAGGCACCGGCGGCTGCAACCGCGGCTGCTGCGGCGCTTCTCCTCACGCTGATAACAACAACGGCGGGTGCAGCTCCGACCGGTGAAGGCGACCGCCTTTTCCGTCAGAAGAAGTACCGCGAAGCCGCGGCGGCGTATCAGGCAGCCATCAGGAATGGAGATACGTCCGCAGTCACGTTGTACAATTTTGGCACCGCGCTTCTCGCCGCAGGCAACGCGGATGCTGCTGTCACCGCTCTTGAGCGCGCCGGCACCTCCAGGGATCTGGAAGTACGATTTCGTGCCCTCTTCAACCTCGGGCTCGTCTATCTGGAGAAGGGCCGGGCAACTCAGGCAGAAGCTGCCCAGCAGGCCTACGCTTCGGCGGTAGAAAGCTACAAGCGCGCCCTTCGAGTCCGACCGGCATCTGTCGACGCCAAATGGAATTACGAGCTGGCGAACCAGCGCAAGAAAGACCAAAGTGGCGGAGGAGGGGGAGGGGGAGGGGGAAGCGGTAATGAGTCGGAGCCGCAACCTGCGCCCTCCGGGGAGAAGCAGGCGCCGGAGGAGCGGCCTTCGGGCGCACTCGATCCGCGACAAGCAGAACAAATCCTGAACAGCGCGGCGCGCGAGGAGCGAGACGTGCAGGGGAAAAAGCAGAAGCAGAACCAGCCGAATCGGCCCCCTGGAGGTAAGGACTGGTAGTGTTCGGTACCATAGCCGTGCTAGCGCAGCTGGCCATTTCAGTTTCCGCCACCGACACGGTAGCGCTTGATGGCGTTGCCGAAATCACGGTGCGCGTTACCACCTCAGCGGGTATCGCTTCAGCGTTAGTGCCTCCGTCTTTCCGTCCTTTCATGCTGGTGCGGCATGCCCTGTCTCACCAGGTCGAAATCGATCTTCACGGACAGCGGCGCATGCTTGCCGAGCATCGGTACTCACTCGCGCCAACGCGTGAAGGGTCGGTCGTCCTTCCTCCGTTCGTCGCTACCGCAGCGGGCGAAACGATCCGATCGGCACGGGTGCGCATTGTTGTGCGGAGAAACCCAGGTGGCCGAGGCGGTCGTCCTGCGATAGTTGTGCGAACGCGCATCGACACGGACGCTCTCGTGAATTTTCGCGCGTATGTGTCTCCTGAGACCGTTTTTGTCGGACAACAGGCGAAATATCAGTTGGGTGTCTTTCTGGACGAGTCGGTTCGCGACCGTATCCGGCGAATGGAAGCGCTCGCGCCCGATATGCGCCGCGTAATGGCCTATGATCCGGCCCAACCGCTGGAAGTTTTCCAGTTAACGGCGACTGGCGGCCGGCGCTACGAGGCACACGTATACCAGCGAGCCGTGGTTCCCCTCGCTCCGGGCAGAATTGCGATCCCGCCGGCGCGCTTACTGTACTCGCTTCCGCTGACATTCAGCTTCTTCAGCCGTGAAGAGAACTACGAACTCAAGAGCGACAGCGCGATAATCATCGCGATCGATCCGCCATTGGAGGGCCGTCCCGCGGGATACTCCGGCTCGGTCGGCCAGATTAGTGCCTCCGTGCGGCTCGACACGACGGCAGGACGCGTGGGAGATCCGCTGGCACTCACAGTCCGTTTGAGTGGAGAGGGAAATGTAAAACTCTGGGCCCGTCCGGAGTTGAATATTCCGGGTGCATCGGTAGTGCCCGCCGGCGACCGTGTAACTCTCGCGTCCGACAGAATTCAGATTCGTGGCACGAAGGATTTTGAATGGGTCCTCACACCGGAACGTGACGGTCAGTTGATCGTTCCATCCGTGGAGTATCCCTACTTCGATCCGTCGTCCCGCGAGTACAACGTCGCCAAGACCGTGCCGGAGACTCTGTCCATCGCAAGCGGTTCGCTCGCGACACTGGACACCACGCGAAGCGATACCACCGCGCGCCTCGAGATACGTTCTACCTATCGCGGTGAGTTGCGCGCGCCGCTTTATGCAGATGAGAAGTTTTGGCTGCTGCTTGCTTTCGCACCTGCTCCAGCGCTGACGATGTTGATTGCTCGTCGGCCGGCGAGTCGGCGTCGCCGGAGTTCTCACGCCGCCGCACTCAAGAGCCTCGCCGCGAGGCGTGACGACGAAACGCTTGCCGCGGAGATTCGCCGAGCGTTCATTGGCGCGAGTGCGGTGCGAATCGGAGTAAGTATGCCCGACCTGGCTGAGCGCTCGGCTTTGCCTCGCATGGCCAGGCGCGCGGGTGTATCCGCAGCGACGGCGGCGGAAATAGAAGCGATGCTCGACATGATGGATCGCGCGGCATTCGGACCGGGTGGGCGAGCACCCTCCGGTCTCGCGCGACGAGCGCACGACCTGTATCGCGCGATTGATCGGGAAACTCGTCCCATTCGTCGTGTGGGGACAGCAAGTATCGTTGTCGTCGTCGCCCTTATTGCAGCAGCGCCGCTTATCGCGGCAACACGATTGGATTCCGCCAGAGAAGATTTTACAAGTGGAGTGCGCGCGTATGAGCAGGGACATTACACAGTTGCCGCTCACGCGTTCGCTGCTGTGAGTGAAGTTGCGCCCAAATCACCGGACGCGTGGGCGAATCTTGGCACAGCTGCCTGGGCTGGAGGTGACAGCACTCTGGCCGCCGTGGGGTGGCATCGGGCGCTCCTTCTGGAGCCGCTTGCACTCGATGTACGTGAGCGCATACCTCTGACAGGCATAACCGCGCGCGATTTGGCGGCCCTCGTTCCGCCCGTGCCACCGCGAGCGTTGATTCTTGCGGGCGCCTTTATGTGGATTGCATCCTGGCTGTGGACTGCCGTTCGCGCGGCGCGCCGCGCGCGTGTAACACTACATGTTCTCGGCGGCAGCGCCTTGGCGCTGTTTTTGGCAGGATCGGGGTGGGCGCTCGACGCCAGGCTCCAAGGCCGTGATA
This sequence comes from Gemmatimonadaceae bacterium, assembly GCA_013817545.1. Classification (GTDB taxonomy): domain Bacteria; phylum Gemmatimonadota; class Gemmatimonadetes; order Gemmatimonadales; family Gemmatimonadaceae; genus JACMME01. The sequence continues at coordinate 4,773 of JACDCM010000328.1, forward strand.
TCGGAATAGTGCAACGGCGCGCGTCGGCGCAGGTTCTTCCAGCATTGAGCGCCGATACCGCTTTCTTTCTTCAAACGGCAGAAACCGCGCGAATCCTCGAACGGCGG
>JACDCM010000329.1 GCA_013817545.1 Gemmatimonadaceae bacterium
GATAATGATCGACGAACGTGTCGTTTTGCGATGGATCCAGCACTTCGAGCATCGCCGCGGTGGGATCTCCCGAAGGCCCTCCATGCGCCATTTTGTCGATCTCGTCGATCATGAGTACGGGGTCCTTCACCTGCACACGCCGAACTGCCTGGATGAAGAGCCCGGGCATCGCGCCAACGTATGTCCGCCGGTGACCGCGAACTTCTGCCTCATCACGTACACCGCCAACCGAGATGCGGTAAAACTCCCGCCCGATCGATTCGGCGATTGCCTGACCGAGCGATGTTTTCCCGGTGCCGGGTGGACCTACGAGGCAGAGAATCGGACCGAGTGGATCGCCGCCGCGCAATTTGCGCACGGAGAGATACTCGATGATGCGCTCTTTCGCCTCGCTCAGCCCGTAGTGCTTCTTCTCGAGCGCCTCCATGACCTTGGGAATCGTGATCTGCTCGTCCCCCGATCGCTTGTTCCAGGGGAGCGAGAGCAGCCAGTCCAGATAATTTCGGATTACCTGGTATTCGCTCGAGGCAGCAGACAGCATCCGCAGCCGCTCGTTCTCGCGCCGCGCTTCCTGGGCCACCTTTTCCGGGAGCGCCGCCTCGTCGATCTTCTTCTGGAGGTCCTGTGATTCCTTCTCACCGGGATCGGTTTCTCCGAGCTCTGTCTGGATTGCCCGAAGTTGCTGCCGGAGGTAGAACTCCCGCTGATGCTGATCGATCTTGACCTCGGTCTGACGCTTGATGTCGTCCATCACCCGTGCGCGACCGACCTCCCGCTCCAGCCGGCTGAGCACGAAGCGTAGCCGCTCACCTACGTCGAGCCGTTGAAGGACCTCATCTTTTTCCGAGATACGAAAGTTCATGTTGGTGGCCGCGAGATCGCCGAAGCGCCCCGGATCCGACATGTTCATCTTGAGAATGGCGGGCACTTCGTGCGGAATGCGGTCTACCAACCCCGATAGCGTCTCGGCGGCGGCGACAAGGCGGGTCATCAGCTCATCGCACTCCTTCTGATCCGGAAGCACCTCGCGTGCGGCCCTGATTCGCGCGATAGGAAATGGGTCGTGCTGGTCGATCGAATCGATCATGATCCGGCGCAGGCCCTGCAGCGTGATCTGCACTGTGTCGCCCGGAAGATTGATACGCTCGTGCACGCGCGCTGCCACGCCGACTCCGCCAACGAAAGACTCCGGATTGATCGCCTCTTCGTGGTCTCCGAGCGCGACGACCAGCGCGACGACAAGACCGCTGTCTTCGCTGCCTCGCAGAATTGCAAGATTTTCAGGCGCCCCCATCTGCACCGCTATCGTTCCGAGCGGATAGACGATCGTCGAGCGCAGCGCCATTAGTGGGAGTGTCGGCGGAAGCTCCGACTTGAGAATTTCTTCTTTGCGATTGAAACGGGCCATTGGGACTGGGTATGGGTGATGGCTAGAAGCTAATCACTTGTCGATTGCGGATTGCGGACAGGATTGCGGATTGCGGACTTACTGCGCAATGCATCCTGCGATGTCTGGATCGTGCCTGCCAAGTAGTTCAGGTTGGCCATGGCTACGCAGTACGTGCAGTCCGCAGTCCGCAATCCTTTGTCCGTTGCCCCCGGACCGCCCGCAATCTAGGTTACATGGCTATGTTCGACGAGCTCAGCGAGAAGTTGGACGCCGTGTTCGCGCGGCTGCGCGGGCGCGGCGTCCTCACCGAAGCGGATATCAAGGAGGGATTACGCGAAGTCCGGCGCGTTCTCCTCGAGGCCGACGTCAACTTTCATCTAACACGCGAGTTCCTCGAGCGTGTTGAGAAGAAGGCTGTTGGCGTAAGCGCGCTCAAAACTGTCTCCCCGGGCCAACAGCTCGTCAAGATCGTGCACGACGAGCTTGCAACGATGCTGGGCGAGCGTCGGGAAGGATTGAAGCTGAGTTCCGTCCCTCCAACGGTCGTCATGATGGTTGGGTTGCAGGGCTCGGGGAAAACCACGACCGCGGCGAAGCTGGCGCGCAAGCTGAAGGGTGAGAATCGCCCGGCGCGTCTGGTGGCGGCGGACGTCTACCGCCCGGCCGCTATCGATCAGCTCGAGACTCTTGGGTTGCAGCTGGACATTCCCGTGCACGCTGACCGGGGAACGAAGGACGTAGTGAAGATTGCCAAGCAGGGCATCGATCAGGCAAAGCGGGCGCGCGAGAGAGTGGTGATCATCGACACCGCCGGCCGCTTGCAGATCGATGAGGACATGATGAACGAGCTCCGGCGGCTCAAGGCGGAAATTCATCCCGACGAAATACTCTTTGTTGCGGATGGAATGACCGGCCAGGATGCTGTGCGAGTCGCAAAGGGATTCGACGAGGCGCTCGGCATTACGGGAATTATCCTTACCAAGATGGACGGAGACGCGCGAGGCGGTGCGGCGCTGTCGATCTATGGGGTGACGAAGAAGCCGATCAAGTACATTGGTGTTGGGGAAAAGCTGGACGCGCTGGAGGAGTTCCACCCCGAGCGCATGGCAGGACGAATTCTGCAAATGGGCGACGTCGTCACGCTGGTCGAAAAGGCACAGGGCGCGTTCGATGCGGATGAAGCGAAGCGGTTGGAGAAGAAAGTCAGAAAGGAAGGTTTCGATTTGCAGGATTTTCTTGGCACAATGAAGCAGATTCAAAAGCTCGGTCCGCTGGAAGGACTGCTGGGAATGCTTCCGGGCGTGAACAGGAAAGCGCTCAAGGATGCCAAGATCGATCCGAATCGGATGAAGCATCTCGAGGCGATCGTGCTGTCGATGACTCCAGGTGAGCGCAGGAACCCGACAATCATCAACGGATCGCGTCGCGCGCGTATCGCCAAGGGGTCAGGCAGGCCGGTAAGCGACGTCAATCGGCTGCTCGAGCAGTTCCGTGAGATGCAGAAGATGATGAAAAAGATGGGCGCGGGTGCGGGCGGCGGCCGGTTGATGCCGCCGCCTGGGATGTTGAGGATGTGAAAAGGACCAAGGATTGCGGACTGCGGACCAACCGCGAAGTGTGAATGTTGGAAAGCGCGTAGCGCGGTCATGCATTGCGTCGCCGCCGTACGGTCCGCAATCCGTTCGCAGTTAGTCCGCAATCCGCAATCCAATTCGGGTGCGCGCCGGAATTCCCGGTGTCGCGAGGAGCCCGAAGGAGTACGATAACCGAGGAGATCTGATCATGGCAGTTCGAATTCGTCTTCGCCGTGTTGGGCGAAAAAAGAACCCGATGTACCGTATAGTCGTCGCCGAGTCGACGAGCCCGCGCGATGGGCGTTTTATCGAGAACATCGGTGTGTACGCCCCGCGGCAATCGGAAGGCGGCCTGAACGTGAACTCAGAGCGCGCCGGTTACTGGCTCGACGTCGGTGCCCAACCCAGCGACACGGTTCGGTCGCTGTTGCGCAAGGCGGGCGTGCTGAAGGCGCGGCACGAGTCGCGAGTCATGGGTTCCCGAGCGGCGGGTGCGGTAGCCATCGGTGAGGGCTCCGGGGAGACGGACGAAGCACCTGAGTGACATGGCCGCGCCCGATTTCATGATCGTCGGGCGCATCCGGAAGCCACACGGCATTCGGGGAGCAGTGATCATCCAGCCCCTCACTGACGCGCCGGACGCGGTATTCGCGGCCGGCCGTCGTGTCTTGGCGGGAAGTGTCGACGGCGATCTCACTCCGGAAGACGGGGAGCTCATCATTTCCGATGTGCGCTCGATCGAGGGGGGAGTACTCCTGGCGCAGCTCGCGGAGATACAGGATCGCGACACTGCTGCTCTCTGGCGCGGCCGGTACTTGTTGCTGCCCCTGAGCGAAATCGAGTCGCCGGGAGAAGGCGAGGCGTTCGTACACGAGCTTCGCGGAATGCGCGTCGAGCTCCCTTCTGGAGAGGCCATTGGAGAGGTGCGGGAGGTGTATGAACTTCCGCAGGGACTCGGCCTGGACGTGAGTTGGCGTGGAGATAGTGTGATTCTCCCGTTCCGCCCGGAGTTTGTGCGCGAGCTCGACCGAGCTGGGAGGCGGATTGTCATGGAGCTGCCGGAAGGTCTGCTCGACTGATGCTCCGGATCAATATTGTCACGATTTTTCCGGAGTTCTTTTCCGCACCCCTTTCCCTGAGCATCCCGGCACGCGCCGCTTCCGCCGGCCTGGTGCGATACGAGGTTGTGGACCTTCGCGCCTTTACACACGACCGCCATCGCACGGTGGACGACTACCCGTTTGGCGGAGGGCCGGGAATGGTCATGAAGCCCGAGCCATTCTTTGAAGCCGTAGAAAGTCTGAGCGCCAGCCCTCCGGTAGTTCTGGTTTCAGCGCGCGGCCGGCAGTTCACTCATTCGGACGCGATGCGATATGTCTCGGGGGATTCGTTGACGCTCCTTTGTGGTCACTACAAGGACGTAGATCAACGTGTGGCAGATCATCTGGCATCGGAAGAGGTGTCGCTCGGCGATTTCGTTCTGAGCGGTGGGGAGCCGGCTGCGCTGGCGATCCTGGATGCGACCGTGCGCTTGCTTCCGGGCGCGATGTCTGACGCAGAGAGCGCGCGCACGGATTCCTTCTGGGAAGCCGGGCTCAGCGCACCGAGCTACACGCGGCCCGCGGAGTATCGCGGACTCAGGGTGCCGGAGGTGTTGATCTCCGGGGACCACAAGCGGATAATCGAGTGGCGGCGCGCAGAAGGGGATCGCCTTACCCGGGAGAGGGAATCGGGAATCGGGAACCTTCAAGGGGTCAGAGTCGTTGAAGATCCCGATCCCGATTCCCCGTCTCTCCTCCCACCTCTAGCTAAGCTAGAACGCTTCAACGACTCTGACCCCTTGAATGGCCATCGCTTCGATTAATCCGACCACTGGAGAGACGCTCACGACGTTCGTTGAACT
>JACDCM010000054.1 GCA_013817545.1 Gemmatimonadaceae bacterium
CAAGCCTTATAGCATCCGCGAGGCCGCGAGGTTCTCGCTGCACCGTGAATACAATGCGCTCTGGCAAGCCAGCGGTTCCCGCGCGCCGGGCGAAGAGTGCCTCGATCGCCTGCTTGCCCGGCGCGATGACAATCATGAGATCCGTTATCCCGCTCGCCGAGCACTCACGAGCTACGTGTTCTACCGCTGGCAATCCGCCTGCGATGAGCAACTCCTTGGGAAGACCGCTGGTGAGACCGATCATGCGTGTACCCCTCCCGCCGCACGGGATTAACGCGTACGAAGATGGGCCAGTCATGTCAGCAGCCGAGTGGTGTTACATGCACTTGCGGCCAGTCCTGGAATTCGCGCCTTCTGATCCAGCCATAGCTGCATTCGTGTACCGGGACAAGGGACAAAGGACAAGGCACAAGGGACAAGGGACAAGGGACAAGGCACAAGGGACAAAGGCGAACCCCGAGCATCTCACTGGCGCACCCGCCTTTTTTTAGAGAGGTGCGGCGCCAGCACGGCATCCACTCTGTAACGGATCCAGCTTGCGGCCGAACCCTCCCGGTAGATCGCCCATGTCAGGAGTGAGCCGCTGAGCACCGCCTCCACAGCGTGCGCAAGCTTCCGCGCATCGGTGCCGCGCGCGAGCTCACCGGCGGCGATGGCTTCACCAAGCAGCTTCTGAAATCCGTCACGAGTGGCGCGCGACTGCACGACGAGGTGTTTGCGAAAGTCCGCATCGGCAAGATCGATCTGCAAGTAAGCCAGATTACGTGTGAGCGCGGCGGGCGATTCGGCAAGGTGCGACATGCACTCCGCGTAATCACGCAACGTGGCCAGGGGAGACCTATGCCTGGCCCGGAGCTGCTCGATGAAACCACCCGCCGAATCTGCCGCTCCGGCGGAAAGAGCGAGCAACAGGGCGCGCTTGGATCCGAAGCGCTGCACCAGAGCTCCTGCGGTAACCCCCGCCTCCGCCGCAATGACGGCCAGCGTCAATTCCCCGGGCCCCACGCGCGAGACGGCGCGGTGCGCCGCGGCGAATACCTGTTCGTCGCTCACCTTCCTTGGGCGTGGACTCATCGCGCGATGGGGGACTTGACTGTTTCTAAATGACGATATAGTATCGTTTCTAAATGCGGGTTTAGTATACATCGCGTTTTGCTCGTACACCACCACCAGTCTCTCGAGAGGAGGACTAACATGCGGACCGTGACCTATGGTGCAGCCTGCAGCCTTGACGGATTTATCGCCGACGCCGCTGGCGGTGTGGACTGGCTCAACTTCAGCAGTGACGTACAGGATGTGATGGCAAAGTACTGGCCCACCGTAGACACGATCCTCATGGGGCGAAAGACCTGGGATACCAGTATGGGCGGCCCTGAGTGCAACGAGCCGGGCGTCGAACAAGCCGCTGGCAGTGAGGCAGGTGGCCCTGTCGCCCGCAATGACGAGACTGCCAGCGCCGCCGACGTCGGCAAGGCAAGCCCTGCCGGTGATACCACTGGCGAATCCGGGATGCCCACAGCTCTGCGGACTTACGTTTTCTCGCGCACCCTCAAACAGATCGAGAAGCCTGGAGTGCAGCTTGTCAGTAGTGACGCGGGAGAATTCGTTCGGGAGCTCAAACGAAAGCCCGGCCGAGGCATCTGCGTGATGGGTGGAGGCGATTTCGCCCGCTCCCTTCTCGAGGCTGGCGTAGTCGACGAGGTGGGGCTCAACGTGCATCCTGTACTGCTAGGGTCCGGCATTCCCCTCTTTCTCGATGCAGGTAGGCGAATCCGGCTTTCACTCGCGGAAAGCCGCACGATTGCCGGAGGCTGTGTGCTGTCGACGTACCGCGTAACGCCGGAACAAGGCACGCCGTGATTGCGCCAACGGTCCATTCTGGCAAACTCGGTGGTCGTTCAGCCTGAACTGTACCAGCACCGCAAACTGAATACGCTTTACTACGGTGTTTTTTGCAGAGTACGCCTGTCCTGGTAAATTCATGGAGGCGCAGTGAATCGTGAACCCAGGGATGCAGATGGCACCAAAACCACTGACGCGACTGCGAAAGCTTTGTCTCGCCCTTCCGGAAGCACATGAGGTGGAGGCTTGGGGAGAGCCGACGTTTCGTGTGCGCAATAAGCTGTTCGCCATGTATGCCGATGCCGCCAATCATCACGGCGGGGGCCGCCCAGCCGTCTGGTGCAAGGCTGAGCCGGTAAATCAGGGGCTGTTGATGCGCGCCGCTCCGGACCGCCATTTCGTACCGCCGTATGTCGGCCCGAAAGGGTGGATCGGGGTGTACCTCGATGGGGATGCCGACTGGGTGGAGCTCGTTGATCTTCTCAAGGACGGTTATCTGCTCGCCGCACCGAGGAAGCTGCGCGCACAATTCGATACACCACTTGGCACCGAGCACGAGCCTGGCCCTCGGGCGCGACAGTCTCGCAAGTCAGGATAGGGACGACTGTGGCCGCGTCTACCGCACTCTCGCCTCCAGCGAGCCGTTCGGAAATGCCTGGATGTGAAGCCGTCCAGCTGCGAAAGCGGCAGCACGTCTCACAGACATGGCGAGCAGAACGGAAGCCGTCTGATGAGGTCATTCAAGGCGTTGCATCGTGTTGGAGCGGACGGCAAAATGCCGCCGGTCGCGCTGGCTACTTCGCAATGTCCATGGCAAATTGTATCTTCCTGCAACGTTCAGGAGATGCGGCGCGAATGCACTTGTTGAATGGAAGTCCCGCTACACGGCGTCGAATGGCAAGAATATGCCGCTACCGTCGAAACCAACCCCAGAACCGCTCCGACTGATGACTAGTCCGCAGTCGGTGGCAGTGCATTCGGATGGTGACCAGCGTCCGCTCGAGGCAGATCTGGATGTGTTCGGTCTCACGCACCCCGGGCTCGTGCGGAAAAACAACGAGGATCACTTTCTCGTCTGCGCTCTCGAGAAGCGCATGCAGGTTTCACATACCAGTCTGCCCGACCTGTCTCACCTGGCGGGTGTGGAGCGCCTTGCTTTCATCTCGATGGTCGCAGACGGGGTGGGAGGCGCTGCGGCAGGCGAGGAAGCCAGCCGTATGGCTGTCGAAGGTGTCACCCGTTACGTGTCGCAAGCTCTGCACTGTTATTTCACCGGCGACCCTTCGAACGACGCCGGCTTCATGCGCGAATTGGAGGACGCGGCCCTCAAGGTGCACAACGAGCTGGCGACTGCTGCAAGTGACGATAGCTCCCTCCGCGGCATGGCGACGACGCTCACATTGTGGATTGGTGTATGGCCTACCGCATATCTGCTGCAGGTTGGGGACAGCCGCTGCTACCTGATGAGCAAGGGTAAGCTTATCCAGATTTCCCGCGACCAGACGGTAGCCGAAGAGCTGGTAGACAAGGGTGTTTTCACCAGAGATGACGCCGCGAATAGCAGGTTTGCGCACATTCTCTCCAGCGCTATTGGGGGCCAGGAGGCGGCTCCCATTGTAAGAAGGCTGGAGCAGGCGTGGGACACGATCGGCCTCGTATGCAGCGATGGACTCACTCGTCACGTGACCGACGAACGCATTCGCGAGCAGCTGGCGTCGATGACGTCAGCCCGCCAGGTATGTGAGGCGTTGCTGCAGGACGCCCTCGATGGCGGCGGCCAGGACAACATCACGATAATAGTTGGCCGGTTGATTCCGCGAACTCAGCCCGGCGTGTAGAACTATGGCTTGCGCGGTGCGCCAGCCGCCGGCATCGTCGCGTTGGCCTCCACCTGCCATGATTCCCACCCCGCTCATCTTCATGGTAAGGACGCCCTCGAATGCCGGCTGCGCTGCTATAGTGCTTGCCCCTAATGTCGTTGCAAGGGCGACAACGAAAGGCAAAACATGGCGGTCGATAACAGATGGCATATTGCACATCCCTCCTTGGAGGTCGTGTCGAGCTATTGGGAGTACCATAATGAGGAAGGCCAGGGTCGCGGCCCAGTCTGCGACAGCGCTGCACAGCTGGTGGGATCCCCAAACTGTGCCACAATAATGTTGTCCGCCAACGGAATCACTCAGGATCATCTGCCATGCAGCAATACATTGCTTTTCTTCGCGCCATAAATGTTGGAGGGCGTACCGTGAAGATGGATTTCCTCCGCAAGCATTTCGAGGAGTCTGGCTTCTCCAGCGTCGAAACCATGATAGCCAGCGGTAACGTCATTTTTGAGACGGATTCTCGTGATGCCGAGGCGTTGGAGCGGCGAATCGAGCGTGATCTGCAGCAGTTGCTCGGCTACGCAGTGGCGACCTTTATAAGGACGCCATCGGAATTAGCGAATATTCTTGCTAATAATCCGTTCACGTTTGATGCTCCAGATTCGGAAGAGAGTTCGCTATATATCGCTTTCCTTCCAGCTGCGCCCGGCGCAGAGGCGATGGAAGGGATTCTCGCGTCGCGAACGATGGGAACCGAACTTCTAGTCAGGGATCGGGAGATCTTCTGCCTCTTTCGCAAGAAGATGACGGAATCCGGCTTTTCGGGCGCGCGGTTGGAGAATGCAATCGGAATGCCTATGACGATGCGCAACATCAACACCGTCAGAAAGCTGGCGGTCAGGTATGCTGCTCCACCAACCGGTGAAACGCAGTGACCAGCAGCGGCCAGGTCAATCTTCCCTCCGGGCCAATCACAGGCGCGCCGTACGCTTTCCAGCGGAAGCAGTCGATCGCGCCCACCCGGCAGCCGGTGTCCACTAGATTTTCAATTATTCGCACCAGTGTTATGTCAAAACATTCCCGACGCTAACCGCACACAAGGATTATTGAATGGCAAGCTCAGACCTGTCGAATCTACCGCCGGACCTGGCTGAAAAATCACTCTCCAAAGACGAGATCATGCTCGGCTACGAGGACGCGGTGCGCGCGGTTGACCACATCGCCCGGGGCGGCCACCGCATCGAGGCGTGGGAGGGTTGGGTTCAGATGCCGGAGGGCGCTCGTACCCATTCGCTCGCGCACCCCGGATCGTTCGCGCTGCCCATGCAAGCGGGTCCGTCTGCCGAAGCCGCCCGCAGCTCCATGGCGGAGGCCCACGCGGCGTGGGAGCACTCACCCGAATACCCTAACGCATCCTTGTACTTCAGCCTGACGGTAGCGTCCGAGTAGACCGCCAAACTGCAATGGAGATCGAGCTGTGCGTGCGCAATTGAGATTGTAGCGGAATGTGACCAGCAGCAGGCTCACGGACGCCGCAGTGTTTGTTGTCCGGTTGGTCCGGAATGCCAAGAGGAAGAACGAGGAGGCTGAAGTGCCGAACCGCAACGAGAGTAGCCCATTGGATTCGCTAAAGAGCAACGCTGGCGAGTCACCGCAACCAACGGTCTTCAGCGTACTGGCTGCGCACGCGCGTGGGACGCCGTCGGGGCCTCTCGCGGCGGCCACCCTGTTCGGAGTGTTGGACGCCATAATGATCGGCCGAGCCCATCCGGCGCTTTGGTGGTTGGCCGCTGGCTTCGTCAGCCTGGCTGCGTACGGAGGCTGGGGGCTGGCGGACCGTGCGCTTGCCAGCGGCAAAGTTGGTCGGCGGCGCACGGCGCTAAGTGCATTACGGGCGACCGCAATTGCGCTCGGATGTGCTGCAGCGCTGGCAGTGGTGCTTGGACTGATGAGATCCGCGCTCGGCGGCTGGATTCACTAACATCGGCATTGCAACAATCAAAGTTACCCAGCTAGCGTTGTGGAGGACGCGATAACCGGAATGAGGGGTTTTTATTTCATTGTGAGTATGGCGACGTTCCGCCATTGGTTGCGGCTGCACTACCACTTATAGCTTACTTTTGGCCTCGCCCTGAAACCGACGAGGAGATTGACTTCAGGTGCGGGGAGTGGCTCACCTCGTCATTGCGAGGACACGCAGTGTCCGAAGCAATCTCGGCTCCAAGATGGACGAGGAGATTGCTTCGCCTCGGAGCGGCTTGCAATGGCTTCACGTGCTGGCTCAGTTTCCCGCCAGACATGCCAGCGCCAAGTCAGCCGCCGCAATGGGCGCCCAACCAGGAGTCGATAAGTGTGACTGTTCGATGATCTCGCACGAGCTTTGGATAAATTGCTGCTGGATGACACGGCGGCGCATGAACAGTTTCGCAACCGTCCTTCACACCGTGTGGCCACAGTGAACGGCTATTATTTTACCGAGCGCGTGCGAAAGGTGCTCGCAGCAGCCCGCGATGAAGCGGAGCGAATGCGTCACGAAGCTGTGGGTACGGAGCACATTTTTCTCGGCATTTTACCTGATGACGATGGTGTCGCGACCGTGGTGCTGAGGAACCTTTCGATTGACCGCGCGGCTCTGCGGCTTACAATCGAACAAACCGTCGGGACGGGAGAACGTACGAACACGGGGCCTGATCTCCCATATGCCTCTCGCGCCAAAAAGTGCTCGAGCTCGCAATGAACGAGGCCCGCGATCTGAATCACAGCTACGTAGGCACCGAACATCTTCTTCTCGGGCTGCTGCGGGAAGACAAGGGGATTGCTGCGCAGGTGTTGCGTGATTTTGGGGCAACCACCGAGCAGGCGCGGGCAGAGACATTGCTTTTCTTAAGCGCAGAAATGCCGGCGTCCCATCGCGAGACGGTTCGCGATCGCTCCAGCGAAGCCGCGTCAGCAACGCATTCCGCTGCCGAGATTGCTGACAGGTGGCGAAGCGAGGTAGAAGTTGACAGGATGGACCTGGAGACGTCGTGGGTCCAGGTTCACAATGCTCTGGATCTCGCGGAACGTGCCTCACTTTCCGTAAGGGTGGAGCGCCGTTCGAACGACTCCGTCTGGCTTGTCCTCGGGGACGGAATAATGTTCGTGCGGGTTCCGGAAATCGATCGTCCTACTCCGGAGGCGCAGTGATCGGTTCACTCAGGGCATGCCATGTTTTTCTGGGGTTTTCGTTCACACTCGGGTTGCTTCTTCCCGGCACTTCTGACGCGCAGCACTCTCCCCCCAGCTACCTGCTTCGCCCACAGCGCGTCTTCGACGGTGTGTCGGCGCAGCCACACGAAGGCTGGGTTGTCCTGGTTACTGGTGGCAGAATCGCGATGGCTGGTCCATCGGCGTCTGTAACGCCACCGGGAGGTACCAGGCAAATAGATCTTCCAGGCACGACGCTCCTGCCCGGCCTGATTGACGCGCACTCCCACCTGCTGCTGCATCCGTACAACGAGACATCCTGGGAGGACCAGGTGCTCCGTGAGCCGCTCGCGCTCCGCGTTGCGCGCGCTACCGTTCACGCGAAGAACACCTTGCTTGCCGGATTCACGACCCTGCGCGACCTGGGGACGGAAGGCGCCGGTTACGCCGACGTTGGCATCAAGCAGGCGATCGACGAGGGAATTATTCCTGGACCGCGCGTAATAACCACCACGCGCGCCATCGTCGCGACTGGTAGCTACGCACCCAAGGGATTCGATCCTTCCTTCGCCGTACCGCAAGGTGCTGAGGAAGCCAACGGCGTCGACGACCTCACGCGTGTAGTGCGCGACCAGATCGGAAAGGGAGCGGACTGGATCAAGGTGTACGCGGACTACCGCTGGGGACCGAACGGCGAAACGCTGCCGACTTTCTCGCTCGACGAGCTCAAACTTATTGTCGAGACAGCTCGCAGCAGCGGGCGATCTGTCGTCGCGCACGCAAGCGCACCCGAAGGGATGCGCCGCGCCGTACTGGCCGGCATCGAAACTATCGACCATGGTGATTCGGGCACGCCGGAGATCTGGAAGCTCATGGTTCAGAAGGGCGTTGCGCTTTGCCCAACGCTGGCCGCGGGAGATGCGGTGCTACAGTATCGCGGCTGGAAGAAGGGCGTAGATCCTGAGCCGGCAGCGATCAAGGAAAAGCGCGCCAGCTTCAAGGCTGCGCTCGACGCTGGGGTGACGATCTGCAACGGGAGCGACGTCGGAGTTTTCACGCACGGAGACAATGCGCGCGAGCTCGAGATGCTGGTGGATTACGGGATGACTCCAGTGGCCGCCCTGCGCTCGGCAACATCTGTCACGGCCAGAGTGCTGCATCTCGAGAAACGAGTTGGGCAAGTGAAGGCGGGTCTGCTCGCGGATCTGATTGCTGTGGAAGGCGATCCGACGAGAGACATCTCGGCGGTGCGACGCGTGCTGTTTGTGATGAAAGAAGGGGTGGTGGTCAAAGAACCTTGAGGGCCCGCCCGCTTTCATACGCGCTAGCGCCGAGATCCAAACGCATATACGAAGTTCACGAGCGGAAGGCAGCAACCTGTGCCACCACCGCCGGCGCCGACTCCCAGTCCGAAATCCGCCGACAAACGCTCGCCGAAGAACCGAACGCCCGCGGACACCAGCGCCAAGGCGTGCGTGCTGGTTCGAAATCCGTCGCGTGAATCGGTGGATCCGCCTTCGTAGAGAATGACGTAATTCTCGGTTATAAACTTCGTCCGAAGTGTCAATCGCTTCTCCATGCCAAACAGGAAGGCCGGCTTGCTGGTGATATCCTCACCCGTGAATCCCCAACCGGCTCCGACGGTGATGGCGTTGTCTCTGGTTCCAAATGTCCCGACTGCGTAGCCAATTCCGAACGTACCCTGGTCGATGTCCACCCCGTCTCTGACGAAGAAGGCCAGCACCCCCGCCCCGAGCTGGGTTTTTTCGGTGTTAAGAAAGCGCACTTTGGGTGCGATATAGAAGGCGTCGCCGATGAATTCTGGAATGACTGGGATGCCAAAGGACAGCGTTATATCGTCTGTTGCGCCGTAGGCGAAATAGGGAAATAGGACTTCGAACACTCCAAAATATCCTTCCCCCCGACCGACGGTGCGCGCCGTCGGACCGAAGAAGAGGCGACTGGCGTTGGGATCTTCCGGCCACATCTCGCCCTTTTCAACCCGGCCTCGTGACGGGCGAAGCGACACAATCTGTTCCAGCGGCACTTCAACGCGCACAGCGTTGGCGGTCTCTAGTGTGACGCGGACGCTGTCTGCGGCAATTACTCGCCCAATGATCGTGGAGCCATCGGCCAGCCGCACCTCGTATAGCGTGTCGCTCACCGCGATGACGAGCGGCTTCGGGGTCTGGGAGGAGATGGAAGACGCCCCGCCACCCAGCGATCCGAGCGTGAGAAGAATCGCCGTCAACCACCCACCGGGCGAACGCCGCCTCCTGCGTGGCGCTCCGAACAGCGCTCCCATGAGGCCGCGCGTGACTGCGCCCGCCACGGTCCGCGATACCGGCGATTTCAGAATTTTCTCGAAGGTGGTCTGTGGCTCCTTCGCCGATTTAGCTCGGCCCGATCCCGCACTTGCAGTCTGCTTCGCTTTCTCCAACGTGCCCTGCGCCGCCTCGGCGTCCGCCACCCGCTCAGCCAGCGCCTCACGCGCGCTCTCCCGATCAACCGCTTGCGAGTACTCCCGCACCTGCGTGGACGACGACAGCCGTTGCGCCAGCTCGCTGTCGGTCAACGGCCCCATTCGCGACGCCGGTGGAATGAGTCGCGTTGCAAATGGCGTTGTGGGAACTCCGTTAGGCGAGAGCACCGTTATGAGCGCCTCTCCGATGCCCAACGTCGTCATCGTCTCCTCGATGTCGTAAAAAGAGCTTTTCGGAAAGGTGCGCGCCGCCGCCTTTAGCGCCTTGTCGTCGTCCGGCGTAAAGGCGCGCAACGCGTGTTGCACCCGATGGCCGAGCTGGCCGAGCACCGAAGCAGGCACGTCTTTCGGACTTTGCGTGACGAAAAAGATGCCGACGCCTTTCGAGCGGATAAGCCGCACCACTTGCTCGATCTGTTCCACCAGCGATTCGCTCGCATCGTCGAAGAGCAGGTGGGCTTCGTCAAAAAAGAAAACCAGCTTTGGCTTGTCGATGTCACCTACTTCCGGCAGATCGTTGTACAGCGTGGCGAGCATCCATAGCATGAACGTGCTGAAGAGCGCCGGCTTGTCCTGTACATCCTGGAGCTCCAGCACGCTGATCAGGCCTCGGCCGTCACGCTCGGTTCGCATCAAGTCGTTAAGATCGAACTCGGGCTCACCGAAGAACGTCTTCGCTCCCTGCTGTTCCAGCTCCACCATTTTACGGAGCAGGACACCGACAGTAACCTTCGACATTCCGCCGTACTCTCTCAGCTCAGACGAACCCGACTCCGTGAGGTACTGCAGCACCGAGCGCAGATCACTGAAGTCGAGCAGCAATAGTCCTCTGTCATCGCAGTATTTGAAAACGAGTGAAAGGACGCTCGTTTGCGTACCGTTGAGATCCAGGACCTTGGAGAGGAGCAGAGGTCCGAAAGACGACACCGTCGCTCGGAGCTGAGCTCCCTTGGCACCGGTGAGGCTCAGGAACTCAACCGGCGAAGCCGCCGGTGTCCAAGCGAAACCGGTGTCACGAGCGCGCGCCGTGACGCGCTCGTTCGTCTCGCCAGGAGCGGCGATTCCGGAAACGTCACCCTTTATGTCAGCAAGAAAGACCGGCACGCCGGCGCTGGAAAGCTGTTCGGCGATGAGCTGCAGAGTCTTTGTCTTGCCAGTACCCGTAGCACCGGCGATAAGCCCGTGCCGGTTCATCATCGCCAGCGGAATGGATACCAGCGGTTCGGGATGGCTCGCTCCTTCATGGACCACCGCACCGAGCGTCACGCTGATCGTCGATGCAGGAAAAACCGCACGGGCCGCATCGATTACCTTGGCATCCATCCTTCCCTCCAGCCCGGAAGTAAAAACCCCGCACGCACGTGGGTGCGAGCGGGGCGAACATACGCCGCGAGAGTTGCCTACACCACGGACGAGATCATGGCCTGACTCTGCTTGAACTCCATTGAAGCTTCGATGAAAGACTCGAACAGCCTGCGCATGCATGGTTCGCAATCCGTGAGATCTTCCGGGTGCCACTGCACGCCGATCATGAAATGACCATTCGCTGCTTCAGCCCCCTCCACGACACCATCAGGTGCGTAGGCGTTGGGAATGAGACCGGGCGCAAGCGTCTTGATGCCCTGATGGTGCATGCTGTTTACCGTCATCGCGTCCAGGCCCAACAGCCCATGCAAACGGGAGCCTTCGACAATCTTCACATCATGTGCCCGCATGTCGCGGCTGTACCGACCCTGGGTCGGGAAGTAGTCGTGCTTGATGGAATCGGATACCTGAGCGCTAAGATCCTGCCATAGCGTTCCTCCCGCCGCCACATTCATCACCTGAACGCCACGACAGACGGCAAGCAGAGGTTTCTGCTCGTCCATCGCCCACTGGGTCAACATGAGCTCGGTCCAGTCGCGCGCCGGATCGGTTCGACCACAGTGAGCATGGCGCTCCTCCTGGTACGACCCGGGGTCCATATCCACGCCGCCGGGCAGAAAAATCCCGTCGAGCTGCTCGTAGATGGCGCGCAACGTTTCGGCGTCTTCGTGCAACAGAGGAATGATCCAGGGAACCGCACCCGCGGCGGTCAGCACACGCACGTAGCGCTGGCTCATTACCCAGCACAGCGGAAGCTGGTCCGGTATGGCGTCCAGCGTCTGAGTCGGCACCCCAATTATCGGTCGTCTATGCATTCCAGTTCCTGAAATCACGTTGCGTCGTTGTACGAGTGGCTCTTCTCGCAATTTTGAAGCCCTTGCGCGACAGGGACAAGGCAAAAGGGACAGGGGACAAGGTGCTAACACAGGGAGAAGGGACCGATGCCAAATCCACGACCGTAATTTGTCAAATTCCTCTAACTCGTCCCATCGTCCCCCATCGTGCCCTGTCCCTTGTCCCTACTCCAAAGGCACCCCTTCAGCCGTCTCGCTAATCAAGTGGTCCACTACCGCCTTCAAATCACCGGTCTTTTCATACACCGCCAGCTGCCGATCGGCGCTTGAACCATGCTCCAGGATCTTGAAGGCGTACTCGACGTCAGCTCGGCTTCCCAGCTCGTCCAATACGTCATCCACGAACCAGGCGATCATCTCACGGATGAGCTCGCGCGCCTGCAGCTCCTCCTGCTTTCCAAGATCGACCAGCTTACCCTCCAGTCCGTAACGAACAGCCCGCCATTTATTCTCCTCGATCAGATCCGAGGGATAGATACGGAAGGTCATATTGTCACGCCTCAGCTTCCAGACCTTCGCGATCATGGCCTGGAAAATGGCTGCGATGCATACGGCTTCGTCCACGCGCGTGCACACGTCGCAAACGCGGAACTCGAGTGTCGGGTATGCGTGATGCGGTCGAACGTCCCACCAGATTTTGGAACCGTCGGGAATACAACGCGTTTTCACCAGCGTCTCCGTGAAATTCGTGTAGTCGGACCATGAGCCGAAGACACGCGGTATCCCGTTTCTCGGGAAATTCCGGAAGATGACACTGCGGTACGACTTGAGACCGGTATTGCGTCCCATCCAGAACGGTGAGCTGGTGGACAGGCAGAGCACGTGCGGCAGCAGGTATCTCGAGGCGTTCAGAGCGTCGATCAAAAACTCCCGGTCCTCGATGCCGATGTGCACGTGGGTGCCAAAGATCAGAAGCTGCTGCGCCAGTTCTCCCATGTCCTGTCTCACGCCGAGGTACCGCTCGAGCGGAGTGATTTCCTGGGTAACCCACGAGCTGAACGGGTGCGTCCCCGCGGCGGCAATCTTGAGTCCATTGCGGCCAGCGAGCTGCATCACCAGGCCGCGTAGCTTCAACAGCTCCGCTCGCGCCTCTGCCGGCGTTCTGCAAATCGTCGTGCCTACCTCAACGATCGATTGATGCAGCTCGGGCTTCACCTGAGACAGGGTGAGATGATCCCCATCGAGAATCTCGGTGATGTAGGATCGCAGCTCCCGCGTCTCGGGATCGATTATCTGGTATTCTTCTTCGATACCGATTGTGAGAGAGGGGGGTTTCATCGAGGAGTGGGAAAAGGATTGCGGATTGCGGACCGAGTGCTGCGTGCTGCGAATGCGGATTGCGTACTATGTACCGCGTATCACGTATGTCGAACTGCGAACTACCGATGGGTCATCGGGTCTATCTCTTCTCGACCAGCAGGCTCGGCACGTTGGATCCTCCGCCGGAGGTGACGTTGAGCAGCGAAGTCGTGCCCAGACGCGAGAGGCAGCCGTCCACATAGGCACCATAGAATGCGTACGGCGCTGTGTCCAGCATTCGGTCGGTGATTACGACGCGTCCATCGGCCAAGCTTGGGTATGGTTCCTTCGGTAGTACGATCCGCTCCTGAACAATGTACGGCTCCGCGAGAGCCGACCGCATCGCCTCCTCCCATTCGCTCGCATTTACCTCCCAGCCCAGGACGATCCCCTTGCCACCGTACTCATCATTGGGCTTGAGGACGAGCTGCTCCCGGTTTTCCAGAGAGAATGGGACCAGGTCCACTTCACGATCTTCGAAGCTCGTCTTTCTCTCCTCCACGACTCGCGTCCATGGAATGTGGGCCGTTATTGCGGCTTGCTCTTCTCCGGTGAAGAGCGACGCATTGCGCTCGTCAGTTAACACGGCGAGGCTGGCCTTCTTGTGGTTGATCTTGCACGCGAAGGGATTCACCATGCAAACGGCGCCATCGCGAACTGCGCGAATAACAGGATGACCAATGCCGCCGCGTTCGACGAGCTCCGAGATGAGAACGCGCTTGTAAATCAGCGTGATGTGATAGTCGCCCGCCATGAGCCGGCCGTCACTGTACTCCACCTCGCGTGGATCCGCTATGATGCACTCGAGTCCGTGTTCGGCGAAGTACTGCTCGAAGATCAGGAACTCGCTGTAGGTCGGAACTTCGCTCCAATCGATGATTGCGATGCGCGGAGCTTCCACGCGTCCCTTCCACTGCCGATGGGCATCGAGCAGGCAGTGCATGAGGCTGTGCCGCACCGGAAGAGGCCGCACCTCGAAGCTGCGCAGGAACTCCCGCATTACAGGCAGGCCGAGGAACATCTCGGTGAGCACGTCGTTGTAGCCGGATCCCGCGGGCGTCTCCGCGTTGTACTCCGTGAATCGCAACCCCTTCCCCTCGTCGACAAAAAACGCATCAAGTCGTGACGTTGGGCTCGCGTGGCGAAACCCGGGGTCAAGGGTGACGAGCTCTTCCTCCCATTCCTGCAGCTTGTACTGCTCACGAAACGAGGCATCGGCCACCGCCAGCATATGCGCCTTTTCGAATGCCCCGAGGATCAGGCGGGCGCGCTCCTGCATCCAGCGGTACTGCTCCGGCACAAAGAATCTCGGCCGCAGCACTGTGCAGAGTGGACGGTCACCGAAGTAAAGTCCGCGATCTCGCAGCTGCGCGTCGATCTGCGCCTGCGTTTCACTGGCCAGCTCGTCGGTCAGAAGCTCATGGTAGCGCTCGATGGCTTCGTTCAGCATTTGGTGAACGGCTAACGGCTCGCGGTGAACATCGCGTCCCAGCGCAGATCTCTCGACTGCCACCGGGGTTTGTGAGCGAGCTTGATTGCCATCTCAGCCAAGTGCTCGATTGCCCACTCGAAGTACGTGGGTGTTAGCGAGTACAGGTCCATGTCCGGAGCGGGGTTCATGAAGTCAATCGCGTACGGAATGCCGTCGCGCACAGCGAACTCCACGCTGTTCATGTCGTAGCCCAGCGCGCGCACGAGCTTCAACGCATCCTCAACTACGCGCCGGCCGAGCTGCGGGCTCAAGTGTGCGTGCTCCACCAGATAGCGGCGCTCCTTTGGATCGTACTTCATCGGGAGAACGTCCTCCTGCCCGAGACACAGGCAGCGCACGTAGTGATCCCACTCGATGAACTCCTGAAGCACCATCGTCAACTGACCGGATTCGTTGTAATAGTGAATCAGCTCTTCGATCGAACGGCAGATGTAGACGTCCCGCCATCCCCCGCCGTGCGCATCCTTGAGTACGCACGGCATCCCGATGTACTGGATAATGTTTTCCCAGTCGAGCGGATAGCGAAGATTGCGCAAACTCTTCTGATGATTGATACCGGGGATGTATTCCTTGTTCGGAAGAGCGACAGTCTTCGGATGCGCGACACCGAGCCGCGTGGCCAGCGTCGCGTCAAAGAATTTGTCGTCCGCCGTCCACATGAACGGGTTGTTGACGACGGTTGTCCCCTGCAGCACTGCGTTCTTGAGGTACGTCCGGTAATACGGCACCTCATGCGAGATGCGGTCGATTACGACCGCCCAGGGACACGGCTCATCCATCGCCGTAGCCCCGATCTGCACGAATTCCGCGACGACGCCTGCGTCGCGCCGATTGATTACTTCGATCAACGCCGGCGGCATCGACCATTCCATTCCAACCATCAGACCAATGCGGAGAGTCATGGTGGGCTCAGTGAGATCACTCCGGGGGAGTGGGGGGGGGGGGATCGGGAGTAGGAGAGAGG
>JACDCM010000055.1 GCA_013817545.1 Gemmatimonadaceae bacterium
CACACGCCCCCAGAACGAGGATCACTCCAAGGAAGAATACCTGCAGGCCGCGAGGGTGTGGGGTTGCATGCGACATGGTTAATCCTGATTGAAGGTTTGCCGCGAAGGGCGGAAGGCTGGGCTGATCCTACTCTAGGGGCGTGAGGAGAGGTTCGCGGAGCCTGTAGGGCGCTCACGTAGATTCCTCGTCCGTCGTGATCACCGCGGGGTGCCCGCCGTCCGGTCTCCACGATCAACGCCGCGAGGTGACGCGAATCCACCTTGAGCGTCATTCACAGGTATGGCTCCTCCGGCGTGGCCTCCAGGACATTTCCGACTGCGGGAAGATCCACCGAGACAGCGAGGTGTTGCGAGGGGTCGTAGATGTACCACTTCCGCCGACCGTCACCTGCTTCCGGCCCTGCACCACAACGTAAGCCGCCGCCTCCTGGAGAACCTGCAGCGGCTCGGTCGGGTGTGAGAACCGATAGAGCTTCAGCTGCGCACGATACATCTTCCTTGACCCTTCTTCATTCGATGGCTCGCAATCTTCTGTAACGCGCTCGGTTCGACATATCCGACTGTTGAGCAAAGTCCCAAGCTAGTCGCACCGGTATGGTCGATCGAACACATCCTGAATCACTAAGAGTATAGCTGCTGGAACATTCGCAAATCGAGCTTATGCCGTTGTGAGAATTTCGCGCGCCAGGCGATTCCCAAATAACCCTTCAAGCGCATTCCGGAACGCTGGATCGTTCTTCATCACCGGATGCACAAATACGTGGTTGCAATCCAGCCCTTGAAAGATCGAGAATCCCTCTTAGGTTGGGCGCACTCACCTCAAACGTACGCAACTGCAGTGACGGTCGGTCGTTTCTACAGCACACTCAGAGGATAGCTATGCATCACCCGAAGTTATTGCGATCGAAATGCGTTCGATCCGCGATGATCCCCGCAGCACTCCTGTGCGTAATCGTGTCCGGGTGCGCCGATCAACAACCCACAGGCCCCAGGCTCCAAGCCACAGGCCCCAGGCTCCCCCGTGTCGCGCGGATTAATAACGTCCCATTCAACAAGTTCTTTGTCGCGTGGTCGCAGAGCTACAGTTCCAGTCCGATCCAGACGCAAATCTTCGCACTCGACCCTCGACAAGACCGGCAATACGCCTGGTGGGCGGATCAAAGCGTTCTGTCCTTCGCGAGTGCTAACCCCGGCCGGCTCTATATCAACGGCGATGAGCCTGACCAGTCGTGCATCGCGCCCTACGACTACGCGGGTATGTATTACGACTTCGTTGCGGGAGTGCGCGGTGCGGATCCAACCGCACGGTTCTCTCCCGCTGGCTTTGCAGAGCCAAATTACTACTGTTGCCCGCCTTCGGCAGGCGAGGCGTGCCACTCGAGCATGCACTCGATCAGCTACGCCGATCAGTTTTACAACGCGTATGTACGGCGTTACGGAGTGGCGCCACCCGTTGACGAATGGCGGTTCCACGATTTCGGGTTGTCATTCGCGATTGGAGATGTGAACGGCTGGTGGTCGAGAGTAGACAGCGCAGCAGCATGGTCCGTCTCCCACGGCGCGAACATGGTGCTCGGCGCGTGGGGATTTCTCAGGTGGAGTGAACCCGCGCCGGCTTATCGCGAATACTTGAAGCAGGCGATGGGTCGCCTTATGAAAGACAAGAGAATTAATGGAGCCACTTATTGGAGCTACGAACCGTGGGTTGCTTCCCCCCGCTATCTGGTGAATGGCGATGGGAGTCTAACGCCAGAAGGACAAACCTACGTGAACCCACTGACGGACATACCGACCGGCGTAAAAATCGTAGGTTCGGCGAACGGACGTGCAAGGCTTCGATGGAGTAACACGACCTCAGCCTGGGCAGCTGAGGCGGAGTTCTGGGTGCAAGCGCCCGGGTCGAATTCCTTCGTCTATCGCAATACGGAGCTGGTCGCCGGTCCTGGCGCTAACCAAACCCCTTTCGTCGTCTTCAACATCGGCGACAGGGTAAGAGGGCGCGTCCGTTACTACAACGTCTACGGTCAGGCCGCTTGGTCGTCCTTCAGTAACATTGTCTTGCTGGCATTGACCGAGCCGGAAGCGGACCAAAGGAGGGTATTTCGGAACCTTCCACACTTCTGCTTTTTGCGGTTGTGCTAATAATCGGTTTATCCGGCAATTCCGGGAAATGCAGCTCTGATCTTGAGGAAGAAGCACCCGTCATCGCGGAAGCCATAAGCCCATATGCCATCGACCAAGGCGCGAACGCCTGCGCCGATCGAATCCGTGCCGACGACGTTTACGATCTGCTGCTCGCGCGTCTGAACAAAGTTCGCGCTCGGCTCATTCCGGCGGACCTTGTGAAAAACCTTTCTCTCAGTGCAGCTCGGCTAGCGTCCGCATTTCTCCTGCTCGCCTGCATCAACTGCGGAGGAGGCGAGACAACGGAGCCCTCGGTTGCGACGACACTCGCCGCGAACTCCTCGACCTCCGTCATCGGCGTTGCAGGCGCGGTCGTAGCGCCGCCTCCCTCGGTTATCGTGAAAGACCAGAACGGATCACCGATGGGTGGCGCGACGGTAACCTTCGCGGTAGTCAGCGGCGGTGGATCAGTGTCCGAAGCGACAGTCACTACCAATGCTTCCGGCATCGCCACCGTTGGCTCGTGGACGCTTGGCCCGGTAACAGGAGCGAACGTTCTCAACGCAACTTCCGGAACACTCAATGGCGTTGCCTTCACGGCGACATCCACCGCGGGTGCTGCGGCTTCACTCGCCAGGAATGCAGGCGACAATCAGACTGGCGCAGCAGGAAGTGTAGTCGCAATTCCGCCGTCTGTTCTCGTAAAGGATGCTAACGGCAACCCGAAGTCAGACGTATCCGTAACATTTGCGGTCGTGTCGGGCGGCGGGTCGATCACCGGTGCGACGGCGGTGACAAATGCGGCCGGCGTGGCTATCGTGGGCAGCTGGACTCTTGGCAATTCACCCGGCGTGAACTCGTTGTCCGCCACGGTTACTGGTCTTCCATCGGTGACGTTCCTTGCCGGAGCCAGCTCCAACTTCTGCACCGTCCGGTCGACACACACGTTCGGGACTAGCAGCAGCGGAACGATTTCGTCGAACGACTGTCAATTCTCGGACGGCAGCTTCGTCGACTTCTACACCACCAGCGTTCCGCAGGCCGGAGCGTATCTCTTCCGCGAGTCGGCAGTCTTCGACACGTACCTCCTGCTGGCGATGCCCGATGGAACGACTATCGGCGAGAACGATGATGAGCTCGAGACAGGGACGAACTCCGGCATCAAGGCGCTCCTGCCTGCGGGCAACTATCTGCTCAGTCCGGGCACGTTCGCGCCCGGCGTGACGGGCGACTACACGATCTCGTCGACGACTGCTCCGACCGACGTGGCCAACTGCGAGCAGGTCTTTGTTGTAAAGAACATTACGACGATGCAGAATATCGCCACAACGGATTGCAATCTCGCCAACGCAGCTGCGACACCAATCTATTCCGACGGCTATTTCATTTTTCTCACTGCCGGCACGCCGATTACGATCAACATGACGTCGACCGCACTGGATTCATTCCTGCAGCTC
This sequence comes from Gemmatimonadaceae bacterium, assembly GCA_013817545.1. Classification (GTDB taxonomy): domain Bacteria; phylum Gemmatimonadota; class Gemmatimonadetes; order Gemmatimonadales; family Gemmatimonadaceae; genus JACMME01. The sequence goes on from JACDCM010000055.1 coordinate 3,582, forward strand.
GTTCGTCTCGACGGACTGGTCATGGCGGAGAACGACAACATAGATGCGACAACGAAGGATTCGCGGATCACGTTCACTGTCACGCAGACGAACTACTACGCGATCTTCACCCGCTCCGTCCCGACGACGGCGGTGGGAGCATACACACTAACGATTCAATAGAGAGCGCCATGACCATTGGAATTGCTTTCATCGGTGCGGCGACGCTTGTTCTTTCGGCATCGTCAGCGAACGCGCAGGGCAGGCCGCCGCAGCAAGTCGTCCTTTCAGAAGCTGTCATGAAATCGATGGTTGCCAACAAGGCGAAATCAAAGACTCCGCTCACCGCCCGACTCGGAATGGTCCGGCAGTCAAGCGTCGTGGCGACAAAGCCAGGTCAGGCAGCACCGACGTCGGTGCGAGAGATCAGCCCGACGTCGAAAAAGAAATAACGAAGGTGCGGGACGTCAGTCTTAGACGACGGTCGTTCCCTTCATGAATGGGTGCGGCGTGCAGATGGAATTGAACGTCCCCGCTTTCGTGAATGTGTGACGGTACGTTTCCCCGGGTTGAATCAACCCGGAATCGAAGTTTCGGTCGACGGCGGTGACGGTGTGGGGCAGTGGTCGCCGTCGAATCCGAAACGAGCACCCAGCTCCGTTCGGATTCGCTCTGCGCCCTCTTTCGGTTCATCGTAGTGCATACGCTTCGACAGGTCGTTCACCTGCTCGATTGGGTACCCGAACGCCCGCATCGAATTCGGCCCGCGATATGTCTGCACTATGCACGCAATCGCCGAATGGGAGCGTTCGTAGTGCCCGTACATGTAGTCGAGGACTTCCTCACGCCGGTCGTGCTCGATGTCCACGTCTATGTCGGGCGCCTCGGCAAGTCCGTCCACCCTCTTTTCTGAAAGAAATCTTTCAAACAGGAGGCCGTTAGCGACGGGATCCACCGCCGTCACGCACAGGCAATACGCTACCGCGGAGTTCGCCGCACTTCCCCGACCCTGGCAGAGGATGTCCCGGCACGCGTATCATCGCACACAACCTGACGGGAGCGCGCCGATGCCACCTGCCACGAACGAATCCCGCACCCTCGAACAGAGCCCATCTTCGGGAAAAACTCTGTGGAGGATTCGCTCGTCCTCTGCTCGGTCTGGATCGGACTCCTCGCCGGCATGACGATTGGAAGCCGGTTCGTTCCGCCGGGAGCGGGACTGGAGGCAGGCCCGCTGATCCAGATGTCAGGCACCGTCGGCGTAATTACAACCGTGTCAAACTCAGTGGCCGCCGCCATGTGGCCCGTCCGCGGGGATGGTCTTGGTGACCAGTGCGGCGCCGAATTCGGCAACGCCCAACACCACATGGGGCACGCAAACTTGCTCGGAGAAACCGAACAACCAGGGTGACGCTGCCAGCAAGAGCCCGCCAAGTCCGTCCACCCACAGATGCCCGATCATCGGAATTCTACGTACCACACCGAGCTCGTGATCGGTAAAAAAGGTGACGATCAGGCCCGTCACCCCGAGCAGGACCGGAACCCACGTCTCCGCTCCTCCGTCAGCGAAGCCAAGCAGCCATGGAAGCGCAATCAACAGCGGCGCCAGGATCCAGTCGAGCACGCCGTGAACACGCGTCGGTAGAAATCGCATTGGAGTAATCCCCGTCAGATGTGAGTCACACGAATGCACGCTACTTCCCTCTCTCAGGGAGGAAAGTACCATGCATGCGCTCTACTTACATCGCTGATCGATTCGCCGTTTTGTCCGCCGCTTATTGCGGAGGCAGGTTCGGCTGAGCAATCACCGGGCAATTGATTATCGCCCGCGTCGGCCTCAAGCCGGCGACGAAGCTGTTACCGGCACCCGGCGGATTGATACTGGCGCTCGTGATCAAGCCCGCCTGCACCAGCCGCTGCAGATCCTGAAAGGAGGTGACCCTGCGCACCTTGGCCCCGCTCACCGCCGCCGGCGTCCACATGTTCACATGCGCGTCCCACAGCGGACTGTAGTTATTCGCCTCCGAACGGTTGTCGTTATCGGGGTCGAGCGGGAAGACGTTGATCGGATCGATCCCTCCATTGGCGATCGAGGCCGCGAAGCCTTGGTCCCTTTGCGTCTTTGTGTCAGTAATCCCATTCAGCACGGGGGAGAATCCTAACAGCGCCGAACGGTCAGACGGCCGCGACAATCCGTAACCCGGCACCTTGGCCAGTCGGGGCGTATGAACCCCATTCTCCAACGCAGCCGGCAGCTCTGCCGATACGTCGGTGACCAGGTGATAGTAGTACTGCTTGCCTCCCTGGAACCCGTCGAGGAGCGACATGCTGACCGTTCGCTTCTGGAGATCGATCGACTTTACACGGTCGTGGGTGCCAGTGGCGTTGTGCACCATCTGAACGTTCAGCACGACGCCGCTGGGTAGCACCACCATCGACGACCATTCAGCGTCGCCGACAGCCCCTGCCTTGGCCACCCTCGGCGGGAAAGGCGCGGCGGGCGATCCGGGAATCACCAGATGCTCGGGAGTGAAGTCCACGTTGCCACGGAAGCGCATCACACCGGCCTCCAGCGTCACGCGCTGCGCTCCATCGCCCACGGCGTAGCGCATCTTCGGCGAGAAGTTGATGCCCATCTTGCGGGCGACATCGAAGTCGGATGCCTCGGTAATGATGTAGTAGACGGCGTCGTTCTGCGGCGACAGTCCGCGAAACAGCGGCATCGTCACGAACGCCGCGCGATAGGTGAAGTTGACCTCCAGCGCGCTCTTCATGAAGACGTTGTCACTCGCCTTGAACCTGACGCCCGTGGCCGGAGAGTAGGCCGGTCGGCCGGACTCGCTGGCCGCCATCGCCTGCAGACTAGCTGCCTCGGTCATCCCGGCCTGCGCGGAAGCCTCACCCGCAACCCCCGCCAACGCCAGCGTAGCAGCAAAAGTTGTCATCAATTTTTTCATCGTCTTACTCCTGGTATTTCATTTAGAATGTCGCGCGGCGGCCGCTTGCCGCCGAGACGTGATCGCTAGAGCTACCGTCGCGGCTCGGGGCGAGGCGCGAGATCGTCCGCTGGCGGATCGAAGGCGAAGCCCATTACCGGGCAATTCACTACGAAGTTGGCGGAGGAGAGCGGCGCACCACCCGGGTTGGTGAGGAGCCCGCGGTTGGCGAGCTGGTGAATGGTGTTGAAGTCCGGCTGCGCGTGGTTCTCGCCGCTCGCGACCACGGCCGCGCTCCACTCCGCGATCTCCAGGTCCCACATAGGCGAGTAGAGGCGGCGCTTAACCGGGTCGGTGAGCGTTGGAAAGAATGCGAGCACGTTGTGCGCGTCTCCGCCTCGCGACAGCGAGCGAAGTAACGCGTCGTTCGACACGCTCAGGTTTCCCGGAGGGTTATCCAGGATAACGTGCATCAGCCCCTGTCCGGGCGGGCTCGCCTGTCCGCGCTGTCCGTTGACGATGGTGATGATTCCCGCGCGCGCGCCGTTCGGGTTCCGATCGTCGTTGGCAAACGCGAGTGTCGCAAGGACGGGTACCAGCGTGCCGCGCTCGAGCGTTGCCGAGATCGCCGCGGAAGAGCCGAAGGTGAAGTAGAAAATGTCCTTGCCATGTGAGAAGGCGCGGACGAACTGGAGATCCACGGTCATCGCGACGGTATCGATCGCCATCACCCGGTCCAGGGTGTTGGTGTGCGCCTGCGAGACATCGAAGGGACCGTTCCCGGACGCCACGATCGGGGCGTTCCAAACCACCGTGCTCGTCCCCACGCGAATGAGGTCGCTGTAGCCCGCGCGGGCGACGGAGCCGGGCTGCGCCATCAGCGGGGGAAAGCCGGTTGGCCCCGGTGTCAGGACACGCATGGGAGAGAAATCCACCCCGCCGACGAACTCCACCGGCGCGCGACCCGGGATCGGATCCGTGGATTGGACAACCTGCACGCACGCCGGGCAGCCGTTCTGCGAGTTCGCCAATCGCGGTGCGAAGTTGAGCCCGTGCTGCGCCGCGAGTACTGAGTCCGACACGTCCATCCTGACGAACCAGACGCGCTCTCCATTTGCCGTTCCGCGAAAGAGCGGGACGCGCGCGATGTTCCGGTCAAGCTCGGCGCTCAAGACACTCGTCATCGTGAGCTTTCCACGCGCGAGCTGACCCGTCAGCGGCACCCCGTCGGGAAATTTCTCGGGGCGGGTGAAGTCCGTGCCATCGGGGTCAGTCGATCCGGAGCAAGCCGCCATCGCCGCGAAAGCGAGACATGAGAGGGGGCCGCGCAGGGCGGTCGCGATGTTGTACATGAAGGTCCTCTGGCGTAACGGTCGAGTCGGCCTGCCGCCGAACTGATTCTTGTCGCGTGCAAGTCGTCCACGCAATTCGCGGACCAGGCTGTTACATCAATTTATGCACCAGTTGCGGGGATTTCCACTATCTGGTGCGGGAACGGAGGTGCAGAAGGCCTTGGCTGCCGAACGAAGCTTGGCTGGGCTAATGGCTCAGTCCGACTCCCGCGACCACGCCTCCGCGACCGACCTTCCCTTCTCGACGTCGTCCACGACAAGGATCAACTGATTGTCGTGATCGCTGTACAGCACTTCGATATTCACCTTCGCATCCGCCATCCTGCGGCAAAGCTTGCCGAGCTGTCCGGGTACCACCTGATTCAGCCGCTGCACGACGACATCACGTACTGCGACTAAGGGCTAGGAAATTCAATCGCCCCTGTGGGAGTATGGGGTGCGTCGCGGAGGGGTGGCAACCGATCCGCGGGACGACGGCGACGGTGCCGGCAAGGCTCGTCCGTGGCCCGAGGGTCACTGAGGGCTAGGAAATTCAATCGCCCCTGTGGGAGTATGCGGTGCGTCGCGGAGGGGACGGGCTTGTCGGCGGCTCCCACGCTGTGCGGTTCCCCGCGTGGACGGTGGCCCCCGCGCGTCCGCCCGCGTCCGGCGCAGGTGCTCAAGAATCCGGTCGATCACGGCGCGTTCGGTGAGGAACGCGAGAATGCGCATCGCGCCGCCACAGGCCGGACAGGTGAGCGGGTCCACTTCGTAGATGCGCCGCAGGAGCTCGGCCCACCGCCGCCGCGCCTCGCGGAGCGGCAGCGCCTCACGGCCGGCCACGGTTATCGGCGCCACGTCGGCATCCGTGGTCGCCTGGTGCCGCGTGCCACGCGGCCGGTTGGCGTACCACCCGTAGTAGCGCGTCATCACCTGGTGCTTGTTCGGGAATGTGCGTCACGAGGCGGGCCAGAAACTCCAGCGGATCGACGGTCTCCGTGCCCGCCGTCGGCCCGTCGCGCTTGTCGGAGCGATAGTGCACCGGCGTGATGGGCCGTCGTACGCCAGGCGCTCGAGCGCCACGGGGTTCCGCGCGCAGTACCGCGCGAGCCGCTTCGCGAAATCCATGTCGCCGTCCGGCACCCACACGCCGTCATGCACGTGCCGTCATGCACGTGAAACCCCGAGTGCGGCCACGCGAGCATGCCCTGCGCGTCGTCGGCCTCGAATAGGCCGCGCCGCACGAAGAGCCGGAGCACGGCGCGGCGAAACGCTTCGGTGAGGGCCGCCGTGTCGTGCGCGGGCCACGGGACGAACGTGCCATCGGCGCGAAAGCCGCCGTCGGTCACCAGCAGCTGAATGTGCGGGTGCCAGTTCGCGAGCGAGCCGTGCGTCTGTCGGTGGCGGAGCTCTACGTCCACATGTGCCCGGCGGGAGTGTATGAGCTCGACGGCGAACGTCTGGTCGTGAGCGCCGCGAACTGCGTTGACTGCAAGGCGACCGACGTGATCGGTCCGCGGTGGACACCCAGGGAAGGTGAGAGCGGCCCGAAGTACCGACTGATGTAATGTCGTGTTACGCAGTTACCCGGCTCCATGAATCACCGCCGCAGGTCGAGTGGACCTTGCCGGCAGGAATCGCGAACCAGGTGAGCTGAACTACTGTCGCTCGATAGTCTGTCAGCGGCCCGCCGTCGTTCGCTTCGTGGTACGCGCGGCCGCAGTGTCCGGGATCGCGCCACACGCGCGTTGTCAACGCCGCGGGATAAACGAGGCGGGCAAGGCCGCGGTTAAGCAGCATCGCGCCGAACCGCGCACGCCTCGATACGACCTTCGCTGTTTCGGCATCGATACCGGGGCCAAGGCGAGGGCCAATAGCGTTACCGAGGGCGACGGCCGCGAATGGAAGGACAGTCGCTGCGAGCGGCAGGAGGATTGCCCCAGCAAGCAACCTGGATCCTTTCACTTCCCCGAAAGAAAAGGTAAGACGATCGAGCGGATCGTACGGATCTGGCGCGCAGTACGCCACAGGGAAATAGCGCATTTCTGTCGCTGATCCGTTCAATCCACAGGATCGCCCTTGCCCCTTCAAGTGACGCCTTCGAACGGCTTGTTACATCACAGGTTTGTCAGTATCGGCGGTGCCCATCGGTGGCGTAAAGATCAGACCTTTGACATAGGGGCCGGGTTGGCCGGCCTTCATCTGCATGATCTGCTCGCCGTAAGCCTTCCGCGCATCCTCCACGGATCGCTTGCCCGTCACGATGTCGTTCGCCAGGTTGAGCGCCAGGAAGTTTGCGCCCTCCTTGTCGCAGCGCGCCGAGATTTCTCCTGACGTCCGTTCGAGGACGACGCTGCCGTCGTACTCCGCGAGCTCGTCGTACATCGATGCCGGCGCCTTGAAGTCTATCCACTGCTGCATCACGTCGGTGTGCGGGCCGGGGAAGTTGTGCTGATACTCCTTCCGGTAGATCGCTGTCCGCTTCCACGGGCCGGTTCGACCCCAGACCAGCATGTCAGCCGACGCGGCGGCGGGCATGCCGTATTTGTCCATCATGAACTTCGCCGCGTCGCGTGAAGCCATTGGCCAGGTAGAAGTCATTCGCGTAACCTGGTTTCTGTTCATTCGAGCTCCCTGAGCGGGGAGCTCGCTTCCCGCGAACGTCGCCAGTCCGGCCACGGCGACGACCGCCATCCGCATTGCGTATTTCATTCTGTTCTCCAGTGTGGGGACGGGGTGCTGCGACACCCCCCTTTCGTGTTTGTATACAAAGGCAAGATGCATTCCGTCTGCTGCAACAGTTGGTGCCACCGCCGCGGCTTTCAGAGTGCCGCAATGCCCTGCGGCGCTTCCGGTGCCGTTATGGGACGATCTGACGAACATGCCGCGAGGGTGAGGGCAACGAACGCGGCATGGGTGGCGAAGCGGTACTTCTGCATGGGTATCTTCACTGTGAGGCAGTCAACGTGATGTGGCATCGCGCCACGTGATCGATTCTGCCCAACGCAGAAAAGAGACCAACTGTTACCAGAATCTCTGTACCAGATTGCCCGATTTCATGCATCTGTTGCATTCTATCTTGACGAGCCGGGACAAGCCGACCAACTTTCGCCGCTCGCAAAAAAATTCCGTGAACCCGCAACTCTGGAGCGCCGGAGGCAGAGAGAGAACACGTCGACCTGGCCGACCGCCTGAGACAACGTTTCTTCAGCGGACTTCACCTGGGTGTGCTGAAATCCGGAGACCGCCTCCCGAGCGTTCGCGATCTCGAGCTGGAGTTTGGCGTCACTCGACGAGCCGTGCTCAAGGCGTATCGCGAGCTCGAGCGCGAAGGACTCGTCGAGCTGAAGCAGCGGTCGGGAATTTTTGTCAGCACAACAGGAGCCGGCCTCCAGAAGCTGTCACCGCCGGCGGAATGGGTCGTCGACGTGTTCGCGCGAGGACTCGCGATGGGCATCCCCGCGCCGCGATTCCCGGAGCGACTCGCCGCCTATGTCTCCTCACGCTGACTGCGCGCACTCTGTGTCGAATGCAGCACTGACCAGTTGTTGTCGCTCTGCGACGAGATGGAGTCGGATTACGGATTCGAAACTGCGCGCGCCGACGTGGACGAGTTGCTGGCGGAGGCGAGTCCGCGTGCCGATCTTTCGCGGGCCGATCTGATCGTCACCACCCAGTTTCATTCCGGCGAAGTGCAGGAGATAGCCGTCCGTGCCGGTCGGCCCTGGATTGCCGTCTCTCTGCGAACCGATATCTACTCTGAAATAGCGCGGATGCTCGACTCGACCGCAATTTACTTCATTGTGACGGACGATCGCCATGCCCTCAAACTCGATCGAATCTTCCGCCCGGTCGCCAGCGCTCATGGCTTCCGGGCGCTGGTCATCGGCAGGGGCGACATCGATCGCATCCCCGAGTCTGCTCCGACTTACATATCCCGTGCTGCGCGGGCGAGATTGACGAACAGGCGGCTGCTCGCGCGCGTAATGCCCGAGGCACGCACCTTTTCCCTCGCGTCTCAGCGGCAGATACTTACACTGGTTGTGGGAGCGAATATGGCCACGATCGAAGAGGAGCCTTGATGCGCAGCATGAAGATCGGAAGTGGGCGGGTGCAAGCGGGCGATCGATTGCCAGCGCCTCGCGCATCCCCCAGGGGCACGATCGTCGCCGCTCTCGCGCAACGAGTATCGAGCGGACTGCATCTCGGGATCCTCCGCTACGGCGAGAAACTGCCGAGCGCCAGGGCAGCGGCGCGAGAGTTCGCAGTTGATCCCAGGGTTGCGCTTGCGGCGTACCGGGAACTGGAAACACGCGGGGTCGTCGAGCTGAGATCACGCTCAGGCGTGTACGTCGCTCTGCCTCCCGCCGAAGATCACCTCGACACTTCAACCCGAGGGGGATGGCTGCTCGACATCCTTGCCGAGGGGATCACGCAAGGGATTCCCGCGAGCGAACTCGCCGAAAGAGTGCGGCAATCGCTCGCGACCGTGCGGCTCCGGGCCACCGTCCTCGAATGCAATGACGACCAGCTCTTCTCGGTCTCGACGGAGCTCGAGCATGATTACGGGCTCGACGTCATCTCCGTGGACATCGGCTCCCCGGGTGAGCCTCTCCCGCCCGATGCGCGACGAGCCGACTGCGTTGTTACGACGCGGCCGCACGCCGAGCATGCGAGAGAGGTCGCGGAGTCATTGGGGGTGCCGGCGCTGGTGCTTTCGATGTGCGACGACCTGTTCTCCGAAGTCCGGCAACTCCTGCCCTCGGGCCCGATGTATTTCGTCACGAGCGACGTGCGATTCGAGGCAAAGCTCCGTCGCATCTTCGAGGCTGACGCCGGGGCGCAGAATCTCCGCATCATGGTGCTCGGCCGCGACGACGTGTCGCGGATCCCGCTCGATGCTCCTGCATATCTCACTCGGCTGACAAGAAAAAAACTGGGCAAGCTGCCGCTGTTCGACCGCGTGATCCCCGAGGCGAGCGTCTTCAGCGAATCCTCGTCGCGCGAAGTGCTCGATTTCATCATCCGCGCAAACCTCGCGGCGCGATCTGATAGATATCGATCTGCTGTTTGATCGCCTCGACCTCGAAGGGATACGTGACCCTGGAGGTGATCGTCAGCCCGGCCTCGGCGCAGCTCTCGATGAACTCGGGCACGCCGACGCGGCCGGGGTCTGCGACGATGGCCACGCCGCCGGGCCCCAGCGCATCCCTGAATATTCCAGGCAACAGCCGCGCGTATTCCTTCTCATAAAGAACGTCTGACGCGACAATGAGATCGAGACCCCCGGCATGCCGCGCATTGCGGAGGCTGCACTCGATAAGTCGGGGCGACTGGATTTGAACCAGCGACCTCCTGCTCCCGAAGCAGGGCAATACACTAACCAACTACTACATTCTGCCGGACTCTAGAGGGAAACCGGGCGTCGGTGCCGGAGTTTCCCGACATCAATGCCGTACTCTGCAGGAAGAAACTCACCCCCAAACACACCCCAGCCTCCAGTTCAGTTGCTCGCGGAGTAACGTCTCGCGCTGCTGCCGTCAACCCAGCGATTGACTTTGAAAAGGGGGCCGGAGCTGTCGCAACTCGCTGAAAAGTTGCGGCGATGCGCGGAAGGAACTAAAATACCGGGAGGGGTATCCCATACCTATGTTCTCGGGGACGGTTTTCATGGCAGGATCCACAATCAAGCTGAACGTGCAGGGCATGACGTGCCTGGACTGCTCACGACACATAACGCAAGCGCTCGAGAAGGTGCCTGGCGTTAGCGCAACCAGAGTTGACTATCGTGCTGGGGTGGCGGAAGTGGAGGCGACACAGAGCGTTCCGCCGGCCAGCCTGATCACGGCCGTAGAGCGGGCAGGGTATAAAGCGACGGTCGCGTCAACCGGAGCTCCCGTTGAGCCAGCCCCGCCCTCTCCCAAGTCTCCACCTGCTGAATCGAATGGGGAACCACTTACTGCAGGGGACGCGGACTTCGATCTCTTGATCATCGGCACTGGAGGTGCTGGTGTCGCGGCAGCCATACAGGCTGTCGGAATGGGTGGCAAGGTCGCCATCGTCGAATCGAATACCCTCGGCGGTACCTGTGTCAACGTTGGGTGCATCCCATCGAAAAACCTTATCGAGGCGGCGTCGCATTATCAGGCGGCAAGGCAGGGCTTTCCCGGTATAGCTCCCTGCGCCCCCGCACTCGAGTGGAATGGAGTACTCGACAGCAAGAACTCGCTTGTAGCCGAGCTCAGACAATCGAAGTACGCGGATGTGATTGCGTCCTATCCCGGTCTCGCTTTGATCGAAGGTCGCGCCCGGTTCACGGGCGGTGGAAATGGATCACCAGTGGTCGTCGCCGTCGGCGAAGGTAAGGGTTCGAGGACTTATCGTGCGCGGAAGGTCTTGATCGCGACTGGTACGCGCCCATGGGCTCCCCCGATCCCTGGGCTGGATGCCGTAGGTGCGCTCAACAGCACCACAGTGATGGAGCTGACCGAACTTCCCGCATCGCTGCTTGTGCTGGGCGGTAGCGCGGTCGGACTGGAGCTCGGGCAGACGTTCGCCCGCTTTGGCGTGAAGGTGACGATCGTCGAACTTGCCCCGCGCCTTCTGCCGGTGGAAGACGAAAGCATTTCCGGTGAGCTGGAAGAGCACCTTCGTGCCGATGGATTGGAGATACACACCGGAATAGAAACCACTCGCGCCGACCGTAACGGTGACGAAGTGGTTCTCCACGTGAAGAAGGGGGGCCTCAAGGGAACCTTCCGTGCTGCGAGTCTGCTCGTTGCGGTCGGTAGACGGGCGAACACTGATGATCTCGGACTCGATACCGTGGGAGTGCCCCTCACAAATCGTGGATTCGTCGAGGTGGCCGCGACAATGCGAACCTCGAATACGGACATCTTTTCCGCCGGAGACGTGACGGGGGGGCCGGGGTACGTCTATGTGGCCGCAGCGGGGGGTCGCATTGCTGCCGAGAACGCGATGAAGAGCCTTGCTTCGACGGGTACTTCGAGCGACGACCGTCGCGAGCTCGATCTGTCGACCGTTCCGAACGTAACCTTTACATCGCCTCAGGTTGGCTCGGTCGGCCTGACAGAAGCCAAAGCCCGCGAGCTTGGCCACCACGTGCAGGTCGCTGTTCTCAGATTGGATCAGGTGCCACGCGCTCTAGTTAGCGGCGACACTCGAGGGATCGTCAAAATGGTAGCCGACACTGCGAGCGGAAAGCTCCTCGGCATCCACGCCGTCGCTCCGGTCGCTGGCGAGCTCATGGGCGAGGCCGCTATGGCTATTCGCTTTGGTCTCACCGCCCGCGACGTCGCGGGCACGCTGCACCCTTATCTGACGTGGGCTGAAAGTCTCAAGCTCGCCGCCCAAGGCTTCACAATGGACATCAGCAAGCTGAGCTGCTGCGCATGAAAAAAATCATCCCCGGCGACAAAGCCGTGCAACCAGTGATCCGCAAGAGAATATC
>JACDCM010000330.1 GCA_013817545.1 Gemmatimonadaceae bacterium
TGCGTGACCTGTCTCGCCGCTGCGGTCACCTGTTTGGTGCCCTGCTCTGTTGTCATCACCGCGGCGCTCGTGGCGCGCTGGATGTCGCCAAGCATCTGGCGCACCTGCACCGTGGAGCGTTTGGCCTGTTCAGCAAGACTTTTTATCTCTGATGCGACGACCGCGAAGCCACGCCCCTGCTCCCCCGCTCGAGCTGACTCGACCGCGGCATTGAGTGCAAGAAGGTTGGTCTGTTCCGCAATTTCGTTGACGGATGTGATAATTTCGCCGATCGCGGTCGCCTGCTCGGCGAGCGCGACTATGCTCTCTGCGACCGACTCGACCTGCTCCTTCACACCGCGCATTGCGGCGACAGAATCCTGCACAGCCTTCTTGCCCTGCATGCCGATCTCAGCTGCCCGCTGTGCCGAGCTTGCAACGGAAGACGCTCGCTGGGATGCCTGGTGAGCCGTTTGCGCTACCTCATCCACCGTGGCGACGGTTTGCGTTACCGCAGCCATGGATTGGTTCGCGCCAGCGGCCTGCTGGGTTGTGGCGGCAAGTATTTCGGAGGCGCTCGTGGCGAGCACACTGGTGCTCTCCCTCAGCGGCCGATTGATTGAGCGCGCGAGAACGACTGCGGCGACAATTCCCGCAAGAAGCGCCACGATTGCGCCGACGGTCAGAAGCACTTGGGCACGCTCGGAAGAATTGCGTCCCTCGATCGCCTTTATTTCACTCTGCCGTAAGGTGATCCCGACATTTGCCTCGATCTCATCCTCGAGCTGAATGCCGATCGGTTGCACCCGGCTTGCCCGTATACGACTCGCCTCCTCCTCGTTGCCGGCCCGGCGCGCCGTGATCGAAGCCCGGGTTGCCTCTCCCCATCGCCCAAGCTCGGCGAGTACCTGGCTCCACCCGCGGCGGCCCTCATCGGTGACGGACGAATCCCGCAGCTGCTCGGCATGCCCGCGTGCCGTCGTGAGCGCGCTATCATGCGCCGGAATGAACTGCTCATCATTCCCGACGAGAAACCGGAGAAAATTCTCGTTCGCGGCGCGAATCTGAGCTTCGAGCCTGAGCGCGGGAAGGACCGAGATATTCCGGAGATGCCGAACGTCCTCGTAGCTTTTCGTCACTCGCTGCAATGCGAGAATCCCGGCCGCTGCCACGATCATCAGGAGGGTCAAAATCAGACCAAAGCCCGTACTGATCCGCTTGCTCACAGTCCACTTCATCGTCATCCCTCGTTATCTCAGGTATCAGCACGGAATCGCTGTATCAGCGCCGGCACATCCAGCATCACGATAGCGTCGTTCGTCATTCCCCGCACATATTCCGCGCGCCCCGCAGACTCCTCCAGCGATGGCGTGAAGCTGCCAGCCGCGAGTCTGCGAACGCTTTCAATGCGGCTGGCGAGAATACCGAATGCGGCATGGCGTTCGCCGAGCACCAGTATCCGGCTCTCCGCACCAGGTTCACGTTGGGACACCGCCGTAGAGCTTACGTCCAGCACTGTGAGAATACGGCCGCGCCACCCCGTCACTCCGATAACGGGACGCTCGGCACCTGGAAGCGGAGTTATTCCCGCTCCCCGCGCCACTTCCACCACATTCTCGAGCGGCACCGCATATGTCTCCTCTCCAACGTGAAAGACAATCACCTCGGAAGCGTCCAGTTCGGCCGCCGCCTCTATTGGCCGCGCGAGCGCGCGAGCGCGTTCGTCGAGAATAACGCGCGCGTCTTCGGTGGTCATTGACGCGCCTTCTTCCAGCTGGGCTTCGGCGACGCTGAGCCTCATTCGCAGGGCGTCCCAATCGAGGCCTTGCCCGCCAAAAAAAGTGCTGCGTCGCATCATGCCTGTACGAATGTGAGAGAGCGCAGCCGGAAACGCGCTATTTGCAGAAGCCGGGATGCCAGCTCTCCGTCCGTCGCGCGCACCCGAGATTCGGCCGGCACCGCTGCAAGCAGCCGCTCAGCGTTTCGCAATGCTGTCTTTGCGGCCCGAGAATCGCCAGTGCGAGCGAGAGCTTCGGCCAGAGTCAGGTGAGCTACGGTGAGCTCCGGATCGAGATACACAGCTCGACGTGCAGAAAGCGCGGCCTCCTCATGTCGACCGCGCTGGGCCTGCAACATGCCCGCCAGGTAGTGCAGCTCGGCTGACATGCTGTTTCGGGCCAGACCGGCGGAGCATTGCTCAACCGCTTCGTCAATCATTCCACGATTCGCCAGCGATCGCACCAGCGCGACGGACACGAGCTCGGTTGTGTCTCCGCTCAGTAACATGACGTGCGCCAGGGCCGCGACGCGTTCGTAGTCACCCGCCTCGTATGCGAGGTCGATGTCAGCATGTGAGGATGAGGAATGCCGCGCGGCTGGAGGCGCTACGCTGAGTGGGGAATAGGGAGTGGAGGATGGAGAGCGGGGGCTGGGAGCGGGACTAAAGAAGGAGACAGCTGTGTCGCTCGTGTCCGTCTTGGACGGGCGCGACGCGAACACTGCTCCGGAAACGAGCTGCTTCGAAGCACCCGGTTTACGGTACGCGATTCCGGCGCCGGTCATCACGACGTCGCACGGCACCATGCCGGAAAGCGAAGGGTCCGACGCACCTAGAAAGAGCCAGCCGTCGTCGCTGAGCGTGTTGAGGAGCCGTTGCGCGACCTGCGCGACCGTCGGCGCGTCGAAGTAGATCAGTACATTGCGACAGAGGATGACGTCCATACCAAAGACGCCCGTCGCCGGCGATGGATAAACATCTTCCGCCAGATTCAGCAGGCTGAAGTCAACCGCGGAGCGCAGCTCCTTCTTCAGCGTATAGACAGCTCCGTCGCGCTCGAAGTATTGCTTGATGATCGCCTCGGGCACACCGCGCAAGGACCAGGAACGGTAACGACCCCGTCGCGCGGTAAGCAGGCGCGCAACCGAGAGATCCGTCCCAATTATGCGCGCCGAGCTCAGGCACCCGGTTTTCTGCAACAGGATGGCGAGCGAGTACGGTTCTTCGCCTGAGGCGCATCCGGCGCTCCAAACGCGAATGGCGCGGCATGAACCATCCTGGCCCGTAACTGCCGGAAGTACTTCCCGCTGGATGAACTCCAGCTGGTTTGGCTCTCGCAGAAAGAACGTTTCTCCAATAGTCAGCTCGGCAATAAGATCATCCAGAAGGGCACCACCCCGCTCAAGGCGATTGCCAAACTCCGACACCGACTTGATTCCGGCGCGTCCCATTACTCGGCGAATTCCAAGCTCCGCGGACTCGCGCCGGTTGGGCGGGAAAGTCAGTCCCGCGTGCGCGTGCAGCCAGCGGGCGATGCGTGAGATTTCGGGGCCGCTCCACTCCACCGTGCGAGAATCCCCGCGCGAGTCAGCCATCTTCCTGCGCCGTCATCGCCGTGCTTAGAGCAATTGACTCTGCTTCAGACAGGAACGCGGCAGGATCGTGAATGAGAACCAACCCGTCAGGCATCTTGAGCGCGCCAACGACATAAGGCGCAGCCCCAGCCACTCCGGCAACTTTCTCTATTTCTGCGTCTTCCACCTGCGCCATCTCCACCGCACGATCCACCCGAAGAGCCATCAACCGATGTTGCTCGTCCACGATGATGAAGTGCTCCGAG
Organism: Gemmatimonadaceae bacterium; assembly: GCA_013817545.1. Classification (GTDB taxonomy): domain Bacteria; phylum Gemmatimonadota; class Gemmatimonadetes; order Gemmatimonadales; family Gemmatimonadaceae; genus JACMME01. The sequence continues at coordinate 3,597 of JACDCM010000330.1, forward strand.
GGATGTACGGCCCGCGCATCTGCCCCAAAACGCGCCCGCATGTTCAGGACTGGGATAATCGACCCGCGTACATTTATGACACCGGCCACTATGGGAGGCGTCTCGGGCAACACGGAAACGGACACCGCGCGAATGATCTCCTTCACGCTGTGCATTGGAAGCGCGTATCGCTGGCGTGCAACCTCGAAAAGAAGAACGTTCAAGGAAAAGACAGGGAAAGTGACCTGGAAATCTGGGCACACAGTTTTTCAACCAGGATCGAGACCAGTAATCGCTGGATCGGATCAGGAAATATCAGCAACGGAACAGGAACGGGAAAACCGGGAACAGGAAACAGAAACTTCAAACAGCAACAGGAAAAGAAACAGGAAAAGGAAACAGGAAACAGCAAAAGGAAACAGCAACAGAACGGCAACTTCGACAGCAACAGGAACGGAAACAAGAAACAGCAAAAGGAAACGGCAAAGGAACGGCAACTACAAACAGCGACGGGGAACCTCGAAGATAACCTGAGACGGCGTAGGACGCGGTCAGCCGCACTCAAACTGGCCCACTCCTTGAACACGAAGCTCCACTGGCAACTAGTCTCCTGAGACCGAACTGGGCGCTCGCGGCTGGCATTCGAACGCACCACTGGAGTCCGCGCTGCAACTGGCGCTGGCACGGAACCGAATTGCGCTTCCTCCTTACTTCCAGCGAACGCGTCCCACTCCCCACTCCCAGATGTACGACCTCCGCTCCGCCGCTCGCAATGCCATGATAGCCCACGGATTTTCCCCCGATTTTCCGGACGAAGTGCGGGACGAGATAAAGGTCCTGCGCAAACCTCGCTTTCCCGGACCTGCCAGCGGTTCCCTGAGCGAGATGCGCCAGCTGCTCTGGTCTTCCATCGACAACAGGACTTCGCGCGATCTCGATCAGATCGAATTCGCCGAGCGAAGCGATGACGATGGAATCCGGCTCCTGATTGCGGTGGCGGACGTCGATGCCCTGGTTGCCCGGGGATCGGCTACCGACGGGCATGCGGCCGGCAACACAACCTCTGTGTACACGGGCGTCGCCGTCTTCCCGATGCTTCCCGAACGCCTCTCTGAAGACCTCACTTCGCTCAACGAGGGTGAGGACCGCCTGGCGATAGTGATCGAGATGGATGTGGCACCCGATGGTTCCACAACGCGCGAAAGCGTTTATCGGGCTCTGGTGCGCAACCAGGCCAAGCTTGTGTACGAAAGCGTTGGCG
>JACDCM010000331.1 GCA_013817545.1 Gemmatimonadaceae bacterium
GGCCGCAGCCCCAGAAACAATTCCACGTGCGGGCGAGGTAGCACTCGACAAGACTGTGCTCGCTTTTGTCTTCTCGCTTTCCCTTCTTGCCGGAATCGCGTTCGGTGTGATCCCCGCGCTTGGCATTTCGAAGAATTTGACGATCAAATCACTGAAGGATGGAGGTCGCGGCGCTACTGCCGGCCTTACACGCACGAGGCTGAGGAAGGCACTGGTCGTTTCGGAGGTTGCCTTCGCAATGGTTCTCGTCATAGGAGCCGCGCTCCTCATAAAAAGCTTCTGGCGGCTACAGCAAGTCGATCCCGGCTTCAATCCCGAGCGGCTGCTCACCGTGCAGCTCCAGCTTCCGCCGGCGCGCTACGAAAGATGGCAGCAAGTCACGGGGTTCTACGGTGAGCTCAAGCAAAAGCTCGCGTCCGTACCGGGTGCAAGCTCAGTGGCGATTGCGTTCGAGCACCCACTAAGCGAGGGCTGGACCTCGAGCTTCGCTATCTCAGGACGCGAACCCCCCGCGCAGGGACATGAGCCGGAGGCGCGCGTCCGGCCGGTGTCACCGGGCTACTTCCGTACCGTCGGCGTGTCGCTATTGAAAGGACGCGACATCACCGATCGCGATGTGGCGGGAGCGCCGGGTGCCGTACTCGTCAACGATGCCTTTGCACGACGGCATTTTGCGGGTGAGGATCCAATCGGCAAGCGCATCGAGCGCGGTGCCTGGTGGCCCGACATGCCAGGTTCGTTTGAAATTGTCGGTGTCGTTGCTGACGAACGGTTTCTGGGACTTCAGACCGCCGCAGACCCAGCGACATACTTCCCGCACGCGCAGTTCCCAATGAGCGATATGTATCTGATGGTAAGGACGCGCACCGATGCAGCCGCTTTCGCGGCAATGGTTCGGCGCGAAGTCTGGGCGTTGGATCGTGACCTTCCCATAGAGAACTTGCGTACGATGGAATCAATACTCGGCCAGTCTGTCGCAGAACCGAGATTCAACACGTCGCTCCTCGGGCTCTTCGCCGGAGTGGCCCTGCTCCTCGCCGCGATCGGAATCTACGGAGTGCTGTCGTTCATGGCGGCTCAGCGCACAAATGAAATCGGAATCCGAATGGCTTTAGGAGCTCGGCGCTCGAGTGTTGTGGGGCTGGTAGTGGGGCAGGGGATGCTGCTATCGCTGTTGGGCGTGGCGCTGGGTCTCCTGGCTGCATTCTGGCTGACCCGTATTTTATCAACTTTGCTTTACAACGTGAGCCCAACGGATCCCGTGATCTTCGGTGGCGGCGCGCTGATCCTTGGCGCCGTGGCTCTCGTCGCCGCATATCTACCCGCGCGGCGGGCCAGCCGAGTCGATCCCGTTACAGCGCTGCGATATGAATGACTACGCCCATGCCTTCAACCTGGACCACACCTCGCGCGAAGGAATCGCCCCCGTCGGAAAATGCGCGAGAAAGTCGGAGCGAAAATGTGAGGCGTGTAGAGCCAGGTACCGATCAAGATCTTCCTGCGTCCTGGCCTCATAGCGAGTGCGAAAGCGCGTTCCCGAAGCACGATCGAAGCTGATCGAGCCAAAACTGCCCGTCGCAAAAATCTCGGGAATGTGCTTCTCCTGCATGTAGTGCTCGAAGTCGGCCGCGATCTCAATGTCAACTTCGACCATAACCTCGTAAACGATCATGCGCAGGCCGTACCACTCTCTGAGATGAAAAAGATGGCCCGGTCTCGACCTCGAGCCGGGCCTCTAAAGATTCCATTATTCTGGGCTCAACTTCACCCCCGCCCATCCGCCACGTTACACCGGAAATAGCATCTCGCGATACTTGGGCAGTGGCCATGACTCGTCTGCGACAATAAGCTCCAGCGCGTCGCACGTTTCACGCGCTGCCGCCATGGCATCTGCGCCTTTCGCGGTGAGGAATTTCGCCTGCTTTTCCAGCTTGTCATGCATTCCTTCGGCGCTTTCAATAATTGCTTCCAGTTCGCTGCCGCGCGAGCGTAGCTCCTCGATTCGGCCACCGACTTCGTTTGCCGCTTCGACCTGAGGAATTATGGAGATTCCCGCCGACTTGGCGTGCGAGGCCGCCTCCGCGAGCCTCCCGTAGTAGGAGAAGGCAGCAGGGAGAACCAGAGTGTTCACCATCTGAGAGAGAGTGTGCATCTCGATCAACATATCTTTCACATACCGCTCCACGCGCACGTGAAAACGCGACTCCAGCTCCTCCCTCGACAGAATCCCGAGATCAGCGAGCAATGCGCGCGACTTTTTTGTCACGAGCTGGTCGAGCGCCTCGGGGGAACGCCGCAGGTTCAGCAGTCCGCGTTTGTCGGCTTCCACGACCCACTCTTCGGAGTAGTTGTTTCCCTCGAAGCGGATTGCCTCGCTCTCCTTGAAAGCCTGACGTACCACCTTGAGCACCGCGTCATCAACTGACTTGGTCGTCTTGAGCTCGGCACGGAGGCGCCCGGTGAGCTGGCCGATGGCATCCGCGACTGTCGCATTGAGAAGGACAATCGGGAACGCGATGGACGCTGAGGAACCGACCGCACGGAACTCGAACTTGGCACCTGTAAATGCGAACGGTGAAGTACGGTTTCGATCGGTGTTGTCCTTCTCGATTTCCGGGAGCTTCGCGACGCCGAGTTTGATGAGAAGCTGCGCCGCGCTTCCCTTCTCCGTCTTTCCTTCGACCATCCCTTCTATGAGACGCGTAAGCATCTCTCCCATGAATACCGAGATTATCGCAGGCGGCGCTTCGTTCGCGCCGAGCCGATGCTCATTGCCCGAACTGGCAATTCCGGCTCGAAGCAGACCCGCGTTCTCCTGTACAGCCTTGAGTACGGCCGCAAGGAATATCAGAAATCGCAGGTTTTGATGCGGCGTCTTGCCTGGCTTCAGAAGGTTGACGCCATCCAGCTCGGGATTCTCCGCATTGATCGCCATGGACCAGTTGCAGTGCTTGCCCGAGCCATTGATGCCCGCGAACGGTTTCTCGTGCAGCAAAGCCTGCAGCCCGTGCCTGAGCGCCACTCGGCGCAGAGTCGCCATCACAAGCTGATTGTGGTCCACCGCAATGTCGGTCTCCTCGAAGATGGGCGCCATCTCGAACTGGCAGGGCGCCACTTCGTTGTGCCGAGTCATGATGGGCACTCCAAGCTTGTACAACTCGTACTCGACCTCGGCGATGCAGGCCTGGACGCGTTCGGGAATTCCGCCGAAGTAGTGGTCCTCGAGCTGCTGTCCGCGTGGGGGAGGCGCGCCTATAAGCGTGCGGCCCGACATAACAAGATCGGGACGGAGCGCGAAAAAGCCTCGATCGATGAGGAAATATTCCTGCTCGGGGCCAAGGGTCGTGAAGACACGCTGCACGCCTTTATCGCCGAGTAGTTCAAGCAGTTCCATAGATCGCTCGGAGAGAACATCGGAGCTCCGGAGCAGTGGTGTCATCTCATCGAGCGCTTCGCCGTTGTAACCGATGAAGACTGAAGGTATGTAGAGCGTTTTGACGCCGGCGGATTCTATGATGAATACAGGGCTGGCCGGGTTCCAAGCGGTGTAACCGCGCGCCTCCCAGGTGGCTCGAAGCCCGCCCGAAGGAAAACTCGAGGCGTCTGGCTCACTCTGAATTAGCTGAGATCCGGAAAACGACTCCATCGGCAACGCGTTGTCGTCGAAGGCGAGGAAGGCGTCGTGCTTCTCAGCGGTTAGTCCCGTCTGCGGCTGAAACCAATGGGAAAAGTGGGTGACACCACGGGAGATAGCCCATTCCTTGATGACCTGCGCGACGGTGGGGGCTATATCCGGGTCAAGCTTTTTCCCAAGGCGGATAGAAGCGCTCAGCTTGTTGAATACTTCCCTGGGGAGCTTGGCGCGCATTTGCCGCGCGCCAAAGGTGTTAATGCCGAAATATTCGGAAGTGGGCTTGGAGACGTCGCCATTGACATGGACGACAGGAAGGCGGACTGAGGTAATTTCCTTGAGAGCCGCTTTGCGGGCGGAGGCGGTGGCGGAGGGCATTTTACTCGAGCTAAGGCGGTGGCTGGATCTACGAGGCGAACCGAATGATAGTCAAAATGTGTTAAATGAGCAAGGTAAAGTGCGCGAAAGCGGTTTCATGGCGTTACATTTAGGCAAATTGTCACGCTCAAATTGTTGAACAAGCGAAATTTCGTCACATCGGTTACTTCCCAACGGCCGGAAATAGGTTCCGGCCACGCTCGATGCTGCTTGGTTTTGCCATCGATGAACAATGGTGGTAAGCGCAGTCGGCTTGGCGCTCACTCCATCAAAAAAAAGTGCTCAGATGCTTTCAGAAATCGCAGCGCGCGCCCACCGCGCATTTGGCAACTCAGCTGGATTCAGAACACAATCCCAACGGTGATCGGAATCACCTGGATCGTCTTTTGGTCGATCAGTCCTCGTTCCGTGTAGACGTTCTGAAGACGAGCTTCGAGGAAGGCATCGATCCGGCCGATCTGAACTGCCAGTCCCGCGCCACCGTCGATGCCGAACTTTGTGCTCGAAACATCGCGGGAGCTTGCAGCTCCATCGAAGGAAGTCTGTACGTTGAAGGCACCTACTCCAGCGGTAATGTAGGGGCGCACGGGACCGCGAATGAGGTCTACGGAAAAGCCGCCTGTACTACCGAAAATCTGGCTATCCCCATTTGTCCCGGCTGTCAGCGCATCCTTGAAGTCGAATTTCTGGTAACTGAGGTTGAAGCGCATAGGTGGAAATGCACCAGGAGGATCGACAAGGAGAAAACCTTCA
>JACDCM010000332.1 GCA_013817545.1 Gemmatimonadaceae bacterium
CCGCTAATCTGGCCACGGATTTGGAAGGTGAGGCCGAACCCATTCCCCGTTCCCTGGAATGTGTTACCCGAGAACGTGATGCTGAATAGCAAGTAACCGCTCCCTTCCGTGAACGGTCCGCCAAGGGTTGCGCAGGTGCGCCGGTTCTGATCCGGAGTATTGCCGGCTAAGGGGCTGAAGCAGTACAGGGCAGTATCCCTCGCGGTTGTGAAGATCACGGCCATCGAAGGGGTTGCTGGTTCCCTGGAATTGTCGAGTGCCGACATATTTGTCACCAACTGGTGGTGGCGGGGGAGGCGGAGGAGGTGGCGGCGGGCCACCTCCTCCTGCACTGCCGGATATGTTTTCCGTGTGGCAGAGCTCGTCGGCAGTGCTCAACTGAGCGGAGAAGTAGCACCCCGTCACAGCCAGGAATACAGAGCTGCTCTGCGCAGTGACCACCGTCGTGAAGAAGCCAGGCGGGCTGAGTGCGGTGAGTCCCTGCGGATTTCCTACCGTCGCGTTGTTCGCAAGAACAGTCACCTTGAAGTTCGCTGCCACCGGCGTCGGGTCGTTGACGAACCAGCCCGAAAGTGATGTCCAGCGAGTGAGGAAAGCGACCTGCATCGGGTCTGAGCTGCTGCACATGGAGATCCCGCCACACGAAGTGAACCTCGCCAAAAACCTGGCATTGGGAATTCGGGCTCAAACAGCGAAATGGCAAGGCCGGCGGGAGGCAGCACTTGAATTACTGGCGCAAATCAGGCCGACAGCGAGACGGGAAGAGGTGTCCCAATCGCCCATCTACGCGCTCACCCTCGAGCGCTACCTCCGTGCCGATCTACTGCGCGAGCTGGACCGCGGCGAGGAAGCCTTGGCCTGGTACGCTTCAATGGCCCAACTTTCTTCTTTCGAGCTGGTTTTCCTGGGCCCTTCCCACATGCGCCGCGCCGAGATTTACGAAGGTTTGGGCATACGCGAGGAAGCGGCAGCGCATTACGCCCGCTTCATCGGGCTGTGGAAGGACGCCGATCCGCAGTCGCAGAACTGGTGGCGCAGGCGCGAATGAAGTTATGGCAACTCCGGCCGTGAACCTGGCGGTTGGAATACGGAGCAGAACTCAAACCAGGCAGGGCAGGGCTCCCGAGCACCTCTGCCCGCGCAGCATCAACCGTGCGCCAAGCACGGTGCACCGCGCACCCGGCAGTTTACCCGCTTGCCTTCCCGGGAAGCGTAAACGAAAACTTGCTTCCCTCTCCCAGCATGCTCTCGACCTGCAGTTCCCCGCCGTGCGCCTCGACTATCCCTTTCGCGATGAAGAGCCCAAGCCCGGCTCCCTGGCGAGTCTTTTTGTTGACCTGCCAGAAGCGATCGAAGAGATGCGGCATATGCTCCGCGGAAATCCCCGCGCCGGTATCCTTTACCACAAACGTCGCATTGTGCGTGGCGAACTCGCCGCTAACCGAAACGCTCCCACCGCGTGGTGTGAACTTTATCGCGTTTCCGACGAGGTTGGAGACTATCTGGGCGATGCGGCCCTTGTCAGCCAGCACACGCGCCGGCTCGCCTATCCAGCGATAATCCAGAGTCACGCCCTTCTCCGTAGCGATCGCCGTCATTTCTGCCATGGACTCATCGAGTAGCGATGCGGCATCATGTGGCGATGCGTCCACGGCCAGGCTACCCGCTTCGATGCGTGTCACGTCCAGGAGATCACCGATGAGAGTATTGGCGCGCATCGCCGATCTGCGAATTATGCCCAGCTGGGGTGCGAGTTTCGTTGGAGGCAGCCCAGCAACCGCCGTTTCGAGCAGAAAGGACGCGCTCATATGAATCGTATGAATCGGATTGCGAAGATCGTGCGACACTATCCCAAGCACATCATCCCTCGCGCGTGTCGCCTGCTGCGCCTGCCGGTAGAGCCTCGCATTGTCGACGGACAATGAAGCGGTGCGGGCAAGGTCCACAGCAAGAGTCAGATCGTCGTGGTCGAAAAGCCGCCCGGAGTCCAGCATCATCAGTAACAGAACTCCGATAATCTTCCCACGAGCGATGAGCGGAACGGCCATGTACGAGCGTAGTCCAAGCTCTGTGAGCACTCGGAGATGCTCCGGCAATTGTGTCAGCTCGCCCAGCATCGCGCTGGTGACATCCCGCGCGAGTTGCGGATCGCCTGTCTCCAGCGCCTTGCTTACCAGGGAGCGTTCTGATATTGACCGCGGAAACTGTCGTAGATCCTGTGCCAGATCGGACTTGGTGGAATCCGCTATCGCCACTTCCACCCGCTCGATTCTGCCGTCCGCCTCGAGCATGTCTACCGCCGACAGATCTGCGAGACTCGGCACACAAACCGTCGCGAGCAAGCTCATTATCTCATCCGAATCGAGGGATGAAGCGAGCTTTTCGGCTGCGTCAGCGAGAAACCGCGCACGCCTCTCACCCTCTCGAACAGCCTTACTGCTCTCGACGAGATCCTCGTAACTCGAGATGCAAAGATCGAGAACCTGCTCCTTCCCGGCAGTGATTCTGAACGAGTTATTCAGAAGTCTTATATCAACAGGGCGGCTGTCGCGTTCTCCGACCGTGCTTCCCCGGGCTATCGCGGATTTGACTCGCGCCAGAAGGCGCTCCGCATCGTACGGCTTTGTGACGTAGTTGTCGGCGCCGCATTCCAGCCCCCGTAGTATGTCCAGCGGATCGCCAAGCGACGTGAGCAGCACGACCGGAAGATCACTTCTGCCCAGATCCGTCTTGATCCTTCTGCAGACATCATAACCCGAGATGCCGGGCATCAGCACATCGGTGAGCACCAACGAAAATTTTTCGTTGCCTATGCGTGCGAGCGCCTGCTCGCCATTGCGCGCGATCGCGGTCTCGAAGCCGTGCTCCTCGAGCAGTGCAGCGAGCGCCGCGGCCTGCGTAGCGCTGTCTTCGACTATAAGAATCTGTTCGGCCATCGCTCCCTCAAGCGACCAGGTCGACTAGGCGCTGCGGCATTTCCGCAAGCGGTACGACCGCGTCAACAAGCCCCGCCCTCACCGCCTCACGCGGCATTCCATACACAATGCAAGAGGCTTCGTCCTGGGCGAGCACCCGACCACCGCCTGACCGAACAGATCGTAATCCGGCGACACCATCGTCGCCCATGCCCGTTAGAATGACGGCCAATACACCTGTTCCCAGGGTTCGTGCCGCTGATTCATACAGGTGGGTGGCCGACGGCCGGAATTGGCCGATCTTTGGCTCCGCCGACAGCTTGAGCCTCATCCCAGCGCCAATTCCCAGATGGCGATCGTCCGGTGCAATGTAGACGTGCTTGGCGAGTGCTTGCTCCCCTTCCTCAGCTACCTTGATACGCAACGCGGACGTCGAGGCGAGCCAGTTGGCTAACCCTTGCACGAATCCGTTTGCAATGTGCTGCACGATCAAAATGGGAACCGGAAATTGCGAAGGCAACGCAGCCAGTATGTCGCGCAGCGCGGCGGGCCCGCCGGTTGAGCTGCCGATCGCGATCAGCCTTACCGGCGGTGTACGGGAAACCGCCGCGGAGACATAGCGGAGGTGAGCTTCCGGAGGTGTTCGCGAAAGCCCCCACCTGCGAACCACCTTTACCTCTGACATTGCGCGCACCGTAGAGATCAGCTGCGAGCGTTGCTCCTCGAATCGGGCCGAATGCGGACCTTCGGGCTTCCCGAGCACCGCGAGCGCCCCCGCACGCGTCGCTTCCAGCGACATCTCGATGCCCTCTTCGTTCGCGCGTGAGGAGACGATAATGATTCTCGTGGGCGCTCGCCTCATGATCTCGCGTGTCGCGGCTATACCGTCCATCACCGGCATGTGCACGTCCATCGTGATGACATCGGGAGCGAGACGTTCCGCCATCGCTACGGCATCTGCGCCGCTCGCCGCTTCGCCGACTACCGTGATATTCGGATCGCTCTTCAGCATTTCCGAAAGTAGATGCCGGGCGGTCGGTGAGTCGTCAGCCACCAGCACCCGAATCATCTTTCCTCGCTCAAAAGTCGCCGCGCTGTCGTTAACAGGACGTCCTGGTCGAATGTGCCTTTCGCAATGTACGCATTCGCTCCGGCTTCGAGCCCGCGCTCGCGATGCTCCGGCTTGTCCAGCGACGTAACGAGCACCACGGGCAACGACCGGAAACGCTCCGAAGCTCGAATTGTTTCGCACAGCGCAAGCCCATCCATGCGCGGCATTTCCACATCCGAGATCACGAGATCAATGTTGCCCTCCTGTACTATGCGCCAGCCGTCTGCACCGTCCACTGCGGTCACCACATCCAAACCCGCCGCGGAAAGCACGCTCTCTTCCAGCGTGCGAGTGGTAATGGAATCGTCTACCACGAGGACGCGATTACGCCGCACGGGTGCTCCGGTGCCCGAGCTGGTGGGTCCTGGACCGCTCTGCCTCGACAGCGCCGCAGGTACGAGCCACGCAACGTTCAAGACCAGCGCGACCCGGCCATTCGGCAACAACGCACCACCGGCAAAACGGTCGCGAGGCAGCCGCCCTGCGTGCTCGAGCGCGCGAACGACAAGCTCGCTTTCGTCTATCACCTCGTCTACAACGATCGCGACCCGCCGCCTGCCGCTGTTGACGACAACGGTAGGCATCGGGCCGTCCGCGGTTCTCTCGATGAGTGGAGGTCCCAACACCTGAGCCATCGACGCGAGCGCGACAAGATTCTGCTCATGCCGTATCATTTGCCGGCCACCGGCCTGCCGGACGCTCTCCGGCGCTACTCTCTGAATG
>JACDCM010000333.1 GCA_013817545.1 Gemmatimonadaceae bacterium
CTCTTACACCGTCACAACTCGGCACAGTGGGTACGCGTCACAAGCGTATCAAGAAGTAAGTGTCGTTACTGACTCTACATCAGGATCGACTTTCAACAGGTGCCGAACACGCAGGGACATTGATTGAGTGTGAACTCGTCGAGAGAAGAGCACGGGCGGCATCCATCACGTGCTCTGCCAGCCTGCCAGCAGAAGTGCGAGGTAACAGTTTTGCTGCGCTGATCTCTTGCGCGGCACGAGTGTGCTTCGGCCCCCCATTCAGAGCGTGCTCATGACTTATAACACCTGCAAATTTGCAGTTCTTCCAGCACTGGTCTTGCTTGCGTGCCTCTTCATTGGCTCACTGACGGCAACCAGCATCGCCGCGCAGGCGAGTCCCGAGAAAGTCTCTGCAAAGCTGGAGTTAGAGATCGGCCGAGCGCCCGAGAACGACGACTTTTTTCTTAATCGCGTAGTCGGCATCGCAGTCGACGCCAGCGGCCGCATCTTCGTTCTGGACAACGGCGAGAACGATGTGAAGGTCTTCGATCGGAGAGGACGATTTCTCAATTCGTTTGGACGCGAGGGAACCGGCCCAGGGGAGTTCACACGACCCATCGCCCTCAGGTTGACAAATGACTCGCTGGTCGTAACGGACGGATTGCAGCGGCGTATCAGCATCTTTGCTCTGGATGGCACGCACCTCAAGACGGAGCGCCTTCCGAGTCTGGAGAATGATCGGCCAATGTATATGGCGGTCAGTCTGCGCGGCGGAGCGCTCGCGAGCATCTCCAGCCCGCAGCTATCGGACACCAAAGAGAATCACGATCCGTACACACAAATCGTCGTTCGCCGATCAGGTGTACGCACGGCGGACACGCTGGCAAGCATTCGCAGCGATGGAGTTTTTTTCACTGTGCCTGGGCCGCGGCGCTCAATGGGCGCGTTCAGCCCCGGCTTCGGTGATGGTGGCGCTTGGGCCCTCAGTGGTGATACCCTCATCGCAGTCGCGGACGGGTACTCCGGTGCAGTTCGCTGGTTCGTCTTCGACAGCACCGGTCATCACCTTATGGCATCGGCAACGGTTGCGGGAACGACGCGCCGGGCGTCGGCACGTGATCTGGAGGAGGCTAGTCGCCGGCACAGGGAAACAGCGAGCAATCCCGCCGACCGGCGCGAGAAGCGTATTTTTTCTGATCCGCCGGCGTACTGGTCCAGGATTACCCGGGCCGTTTTTGCGGATGATGGTAATCTCTGGATCGCGGGCGCGACTACGGGAGGTGCTTCGTCGGCATGGACTGTACTCGCGCCTAACGGACGCCGCGTCTTTGGAATTCCGCTGCCTCGCTCTTTCGTGCTCGAAGCAGTCCACCGCGGCCGTCTGTACGGTCGCAGCACGTCCGCTGAGGGCACGCCCGTGATTCAAGTGTACTCACTGGTCAATGCCGTGACACGCAGCAGCCCGCGCATGCCCAGGTAGTCGAGCTGTGTTAGGCGCCGTTCCACACGGGACTGTCGCCTAGGCTAACCGTAATGTATTCCACCTGCATTTCCTGCTATAGACCCCTGGGGACAAATCAGATCATCGACGCGTTCCCAATAGGTCGCCGCTTGGCCTTCGACCCCGCGAAGGGACGTCTCTGGGTTATCTGTCCCAGGTGCACGCGCTGGAACCTCGTTCCGATTGAGGAGAGGTGGGAAGCCGTTGAGGCGTGCGAGCGGCACTTTCGTCGCGCGCCACGCCAAATCGCAACTGACAATATCGGACTCGTCGCCCTCCCCGAAGGTCTCGATCTCATTCGTATCGGCGCGCCCGCGCGTCCGGAGTTTGCCGCGTGGCGTTATGGGCGTGTGTTCGCTCGGCGACATCGAAGGCTGGTTGTCGCGGCTGGACTGAGCGTCGCCGGAGGAACGGCGCTGCTTCTTCCGACACTGGCGCCCCAGCTACTCGTCATCCTGCCGGCAGTGTATCTCACGGTTACTCAATCCCGGAGATACAAGGACCGCCTGGTTGCACGCCTCCCCGCGAGTGACGGCGTAGTGCTGACTGTGCAACGCAAGCACGTCGGTAGCGCGCATATCGAGACGGGAAGTCGAAATGGTGGGTGGATGCTTCACGTGACGCACGCCCAAGGCGAGCAGCATTTCTTCGGCGAAGAAGCCATAAGACCACTCGGCCATCTGCTCGCGTTCGTGAATGGCACGGGCGGGAATCGCGGGGAAGTTCTGGACGCGGTACGCGCCATCGAGGAGGTGGGCAATCCCGTAGCGTACCTCGAAACGATTGCCACACGGCACGAGGGGTCCACGAAGCTCGAGGATATTTCACCGGTTGATCGGTTGGCGCTCGAAATGGCGACACAGGAAGAAGTGGAACGCCGAGCCATGGAGGACGATCTTGCGGGACTGGAGCAGGAGTGGCGGGAGGCGGAGGAAATAGCTGCGATTGCGGACAATCTGTTGCTGCCCGCTTCGGTTACGTCATGGGTGCGTAGCCACCGAAAGGGATGAACGCGACGGCCGCCAGAAGGCGGTTGCGGTACGGATCCGGACGGGGGAGAAGGTGGTGGGTGGGAAAGTGACGATCAGGGCGCTGAGTACGAGGGGTGGGGTGGCGGAGAGGGGAGTTGGAGGTGGAGAGCGCGAACGGCCTCTCTTCCAGCTCTCCCGTCATCTCGAGCAGCTCTCCCAGGCGGGAAACTCGGCGAACACCTACGATCTTTGGTGCGTCACGTGTAGGCGATCAGTCCTTCCCGAACGGCAGCCGATTCAGCGCCACCCGCCCGTTGCTCACGACTATCAGCACATCGCGCAACGCGCCGATGTCTTCCATCGGATTTCCTTCCACCACAATGAGGTCGGCGTCGAGTCCCGGACTGATCGCGCCAGTCTTCTTGTCGACGCCGAGCAGCTCGGCCGCGACAACCGTCGCCGATCGGATTGCTTCCCGAGTGGTCATTCCCAGCTCTACCAGGGCTGCGACTTCGCCCGCTATCCGGGCCAGGCTCTCGGCGCCGTACTGCGTGTCTGCTCCCGTCGCGATCCTGACCCCCATTCGGTGCGCTCGCTGTACCGTCTGCTTCAGGCGCGGGAGCATATGCGCTCCGCGCAGGTGCAGCACCGGATCGTCGTAGTCACCGCCCGGCTGCGTGAGATCGACGACCGTGATGTACGTCGGGACGAGAAACGTTCCGCGCTGCTTCATTAGCGCGAGCGTGGAGTCGGAGAGATACGTCCCGTGTTCTATGCTGCGTGCCCCCGCTTTTACCGCTGCATATGCGCCTTCGTCTCCGTGCGCGTGCACCATCACGGGAACGTTCCGCTTCGCCGCCTCTTCGACTACTGCACGAAGCTGCGATTCCGTGTAGGTCTGCTTGCGCGGGTCGGTGTTCGGAAGACCTGCGCGCTCGGTGCCCCGAGTCTTGATGACATCCACGCCGCGATCGAGGTTGATCTGCACAAGGCGGCGCAGGCGTTCGGGTGTAGTGACAGAACCGCCTAACTCAGCCGTGCGCGGGTCGGCGAGCATGCTTTCGCCAAGCTCTGGTGTGACAAAGATTCCCGCGGCGACGACGTCGGGTCCGTCGATCACACCCGCTTTTACCAATTCCCGTAGCGACACATCCTGGAAGGCGCCCACACTCGCGCTGCGAACAGTAGTGACACCGCTCTCGAGCGCGCGGCGTGCGCTGGCGAGCGTGGATATGTGCGTGTGCGCGTCGATCAGGCCGGGGACTACATACCTTCCGGCGACGTCTATCACCGTCGCGCCGGCAGGCGGACGGAACGCCCCCGTTTCTATTCGGTCGATCTTGCCGCCGGAGATGACGATGGTGGCGTCACGCATCGGCGAGGCGGCCATGGGGTTGATGATATTCGCGTGCGTCAGGACCAGCGGCGGGGGCGTCTGGCCTGAGACAGTACCCGTCATGGCGAAAATCCCGACGGTGAGCGCGCAAGCCGATAATGGAAAAACTTTCATCGGTCGTTCTCCTTCGCCGTCTGTCCAATCATCCCGACCGGCTCACCCTTGGACATCGCCGGCGTACCGACGATATAAAGCACTTCTCCAGCGAATGGCGCGCGCACTTGCGCCACCACGTTCCCGAAGAAATCGGTGAGCTCGCCGATTACTGTCCCGCGCTGAACGGTAGTCCCCCGGTCCACGCGCGGATGCCAAACGCCGGTTCCCGGGCTCGTTAGCACAGCCGTGCGGTCGAGCCAGATCGGGTGCTCTACTAGCTGCACATCTCCCGGCAGCATTCGCAGAAATCGCATCAGCCGGAATGCGCCGTCCACATTGCGTTGCACCATGTCCTCGGCTGCGACGCCCAGATAGCCAGCTTCGGTAGTGATGGAGGGCTTGCCGCGGAGGTGCGCCGTGTTCTGCGTGTACACGGAAGCTTTCAGATCGCGCGGGCGGTCGGTGTCGACGACTATGTGATCGTTTCCCCACGCGAGCGCCATCATGCGGCCAAGCGAGTCGGCGCGCGCGTCGAGCCCGAGCTTGCTCCAGTACGTGTACGGGCGAAGTGACTCGTTTCCGTCACCCGAATGGATGTCAACCAGGTAGTCCGAGCGGTCGATCACTTCTCGCGTGATGGCCTCCGCGATGCGCTCGGAGACGCTGCCGTCACGCCTGCCCGGATAGACGCGGTTCAGATTCTTGTGGTCGATGGGACTGTAGTAGATCGTGCGCGCAAGAAATGACGGCATGTTTGCGACGTGCACCAGGATCAGTGTGCCCTTGAGCTGCGCGGGTCGAGCGA
>JACDCM010000334.1 GCA_013817545.1 Gemmatimonadaceae bacterium
GCATCGCTGTGGGCGGAGATCCTGCTTCGATCTACTCGGCATCCGCCCCGCTACCTCCGACGGTGGACGAGTTTCTGTTTGCCGGCTTTCTTCGGAAGGTGCCCGTCCGCCTCGTCAAGGCGCTGACCTGCGACCTCGAAGTCCCGGCGGATGCCGATTTTGTCATGGAAGGTTACATAGATCCTCGTGAGCCGCTTGTGACGGAAGGTCCATTCGGCGATCACACGGGGTTCTACTCCCTCGCCGATCTGTATCCGCAGGTGCACGTGACCGCGCTCACGATGAAAAAAGACCCGATCTATGCAACGACAATCGTAGGCCGGCCGCCAATGGAGGATTTTTACCTTGGCCACGCGACTGAGCGGATATTTCTTCCACTGCTCAAGTTGACCGTACCCGAAATCGTGGACTACCACATGCCCGCGGAGGGGATCTTTCACAATCTCGTTTTCGTCTCCATCGACAAGCAGTATCCGGGACAAGCCTACAAGGTCATGAACGCGCTCTGGGGGCAGGGGCTCATGTCGCTCGCGAAGGTGTTGATTGTTGTCGACAAGGAAGTGAACGTGCGCGATCCAAAGGAAGCCTGGTGGGTGGCGCTCAACAACATCGATCCCGAACGAGATACGCGCTTCACGATGGGACCAATGGACGTGCTGGATCACTCGAGCCGAGCGTTCACGTATGGGTCCAAGATGGGAATAGACGCGACCAGGAAATGGCCTGAAGAGGGCTTTACGCGCGAGTGGCCCAAGCTGATCGCGATGGATGAAGCAACCAGGACGCGAGTGGACAGCATGTGGCCAAAATTGGGAATTGAATGAAGTGTGATGAGTAATCCCGGATGAGGCGCGGAATTTCGGGAGACGGAGGCGTCGACAGCACCATGGAACCACGCGAATGGCAGACCTTCGCTGGTCGCTCCGCGCTAGTGCACTACGCCAACCTGGTGAAACTTCCGCACACGGTTTTTGCGCTGCCGTTTGCGCTCGTGGGGGTCGTATTCGCCAGTTATGTCATGCGAGTAACGCCGTGGGATGCCGTGTGGGTCGTTATCGCGTTCACGTCGGCCCGTTTCGCGGCGATGGCATTCAACCGTATCGCCGATCGCGATGTAGATGCGATAAATCCACGCACCGCGACTCGCGAGATCCCGCTTGGCATCATCACGCCGAAGCGGGCGAGTGTGGCAGTTGCGGTGGCTTCGCTTCTTTTTGTTTTCGCCGCGTCGCGCCTGAATGCTCTCTGCTTCGCACTGTCGCCGCTGGCTCTCGGCTGGATCTTGTGGTACAGCTCTACGAAACGCTTCACGCGGTGGGCCCATCTTGTACTCGGCCTGGGGCTCGGGATCGCTCCTGTGGGGGGGTATCTGGCGATAACGGGGGAGTGGAGCAGGCCCTGGTGGATGCTTATAATGCTCGCGGTGGCGGTTATGAGTTGGGTGGCGGGCTTCGACATTTTGTACGCCCTGCAAGATGTCTCCTTCGACCGAAAGCACTCGCTGTATTCCATTCCCGCTGCATTCGGTGAAGCATGGGCGATTGGTTTGGCGAGGTGGCTGCACGCTGTAGCCGTTGTCGCGCTGGCGGCGGTAGGAACGGCTACGCCGGCAGGTTGGTTGTACGTCGCTGGTGTCGTAACGGTCGCAGCGCTGCTGCTTTACGAACATACGCTGGTGAAGCCCGGCAACCTCACCAGACTTAATGCAGCGTTCTTTACCATGAACGGAGTGATCAGTATCGCGTTCTTTACATTTGTGTTGCTGGAGAGACTCACGCGGTGAGCGCTGGACTACCCGTGGTAATTGCCGTGACGGGTGCATCGGGAGCGCCATACGCGGTTCGTCTGCTGGAAGCTCTCCTGGCGGCACAGCGAACCGTGTGGTTGGTAATATCGTCGCATGGATGGCGGTTGCTCGAGGTGGAGAGCGACATTCGGAACGTGTCGGAGCTGCGCGAGCAGCTTGGCTCCTCACAGTGGGACAGATCCGTCACGATCTTCGATGATGGAGACCGTGGGGCGACACCTGCATCCGGCTCTGCATTGAGCGACGGGATGGTGATCTGTCCGTGCTCCATGGGCACGCTGGCGGCGATCAGCACGGGCGCATCACGTTCATTGATCGAGCGCGCCGCCGATGTGACTCTGAAGGAGCGTCGGCGGCTGATACTCGTCCCCCGGGAAACGCCGCTGAACCAGATTCATCTCGAGAACATGCTTCGCGTCACGCGTGCGGGTGCGACGGTTCTTCCCGCGGCACCCGGCTTTTATCACCGACCGTCGAACATCGCGCAGCTCGTTGACTTCATAGTGGCGCGTGTGCTCGACCACCTCGGCGTCGAGCACCATGTTGGCCGGCGATGGAGCGCGGACGGTGATGCAAACGGAGAGTGATTCCCGAATCCATTTGATAGGGATCATATCCGATACGCACGGCCTGCTGCGTCCTGAGGTCTTTGAGGCTTTGATGGGAGTCCACGTCATCTTGCACGCGGGCGATGTGGGCGGAGATGATATTCTGGACGCGCTGAACGAGATTGCGCCCACGTACGCGGTGACTGGCAATACGGATGCGCCAGACGACCCTCGACTTGCCGGAGTGATCGAGCAAAAGTACGGAGGCTTGCGCGTTCATGTGAGTCACGGCCATGAGCTTGGCGTACCAACGCCTGAAAAGCTCCTGGCCGCCTATTCCGCCGAAGTCCTCATATACGGACACACCCACCGGCAGCTGGTGGTGCGCGCAGGAAGCCGGCTAGTGGTAAATCCGGGTGCCGCCGGCCAGCGACGCTTCAAGCTGTCTCCCTGCGTAGCGAAGCTCACAATTCGCGACAGGAGCGCTGACGCGAAGTTGATCCCACTCGAAGACTGGGATGGAACCTGAGCAACACATTTGTCCGTCTGGCCGCGTTCGCTCGGAATCGCTGTACGTGTGGAAAGTAAAGGAAACCAGGAGCCCCTGGTTTGGCCAATCAGTGTAACTCGGGTGCTTTCCTGACCAGAGGTTCGCTGGTGCGTCCTAACTCAAGTGGGAAACGGCGAAACCACGATGTCGTCAAAAGCAGTTCATCTATCTCGTGAGTTGGTACCTGAGCGCCGCACGTGTCGACGCTGCCAAAAATCTGCTCCGCGATGGCGCCTAGTTCTGCGCGTGCCTCCGCCGATCGTGGTGCCGCATGCTCCGCGCGCACGCGCCCGCGCCTTATGAAGTAGACGCGGTCGTCGCCGTCGTGCCCGGGGACTGCATACAGGAATGACAGCGACTCCACAGCGAACCGGAAACGAAGGAACTGGGTTCGGAGCGACTCCAGGCGTTGAACTTTCGCGCGCAGAGTACCGGCTCGCTCGAATTCGAGACGCTCGCTGCTTTCCAGCATTCGTGCTCGCAGCATTTCGATTGGCCCGTTGTTCGTTCCGTCCAGAAATGCCCGGGCCAGCGCGACTCGCTCCGAGTATTCTGCCACCGAGCATCCGCCCACGCAGGGACCGAGGCACCTGTGGATCTCGTGACGGATACAACCAGGCGTGCGGGGATACAGGTGAAACAGCTCCTGTTGATCCGCAAAGTGCATTCGTGTAGTAAGCGCGCAGTCGCGCAAGCCAAGCACATCGCTCAGTTCGCGAACAGCCTCCTCGAGCTGCTGTGCGCCGAAGAAGGGTCCGTAATAGACAGCGGCCGTATCATCGCTCGCGCCGCGGACAACGAGCAGCTTGGACGCCGGCCCAGCCGTCACCTTGATGAATGCAAAATGCCGCGCGTCGCGTTTGAGCGCGACGTTGAAGCGCGGGCGAAGCGTTTTAATGAGGCGAAGCTCACGCAAGAGCGCAGCGAACTCACTGGGTACGTATTCCCATTCGATTTGATGAGCTTCGCGAAGGATCCGTGCACCCTTGTCGGCGGGAAAGACGCAGCGGAAGTAACTGAGCAGCCTTGACCGGACGCGCTTCGACTTTCCCACGTAGAGCACTTCGCCATCCCGAGCGATCATGCGATATACGCCCGGGCGGTCGGTGCAGTCGTCGGTGACACAGCGCTTCATTGTTCCAAGCTGATCTGCTCCAGCGGCCGCACGGCGCGCGCGTCGTGGCATCAGGACTGGCAGCGCGCGCAGAAAACCGTCGCACGGCCGTCGATAGCGTGTGTTCCAATGAGTTTGGCGCCGCAGCGCTCGCATGGGAGGCCGTCGCGTCCGTACGCTGACAGGCGCGGTCCGAAGCCGCCCCGCTCGCCTGTGGAGTCCACGTAGTCGCGGATACTGGTTCCGCGCGCCTCGACAGCCCGGTTCAGCACTTCCACGATCGCGTCCCTTAGCGTCGCGATTTCAGCGGGCTTGAGCGAATTTGCCGCTTTAGACGGATCAATCCTGGCGTCCCAGAGCGCTTCATTTGCGTAAATATTTCCAACTCCCACAAGCTGTCGCTGGTCCATTATCAACTTCTTGATAGCTTGGCGTGACCCCCGAACAAGTCCCGATAGATATGCCGAATCAAAGGTGGGGTCAAGCGGCTCGATGCCAAGCGCTCCGCTGTACTCTTCCCATCGTACTGGGGACATGAGAGACACGGTGCCGAGCCTCCGCACGTCGCGGTAGTGCAGCTTCCGCCCGTCGGAGAGGAGGAATGCGAGAGTGGAATACCGGCGCTGCGATTCAGCCAACTGCCCCGAATCGATCAGTAGCGCACCCGTAAAGCGTGGCTGAACAGCGATTCGATCACCCGTGGACAGATCAAGCACTACCAGCT
>JACDCM010000056.1 GCA_013817545.1 Gemmatimonadaceae bacterium
CTGCCAGGCGCGCAATGCACAGTCCGTTGCGCGATGTCGCTGGAATGCAACGTTCTTTTGCGTACGCCGCTTCGTCGGCAGCAATGGAGGCAGGCGGCATTGGCACGGATGCGAGGCTGGAGAGCCGCGCTGCCCGCTGGGAGCGTGACGCGCGCGCGGGGTTTCTCGATGGCTATTTCGCATTGATGCCTGCGGCATCCGCAAAGCGGCTCCTTCCCGCCTCGCGTGAGGCTGCCACTGCGCTCCTGACCCTGTTCGAGGTCGAGAAGGTTTTCTACGAGCTGGACTACGAGCTCAATAACCGTCCGTCGTGGGCATGGATTCCGTTGCGGGGAATCGCCAAGCTGTTCTGAAGGGCGCTTTCAGGTTTTGTATGGAGACGCGGACCTTGAGGGAGCACGGTCATGCGGACTACATGCGCCGCGAAGTGACGTGGGTCACGAAGATGCGCATTGAGCGAGCGGCAACCCCGTATCCCGCACTTCAATACCCCTTGCTCCCTTCGATTGCAGTCCATCTTGCTGCAGCGTTACTACCGCCCGCTTCTTGCACTTACACCATGCCCTACCCAGTACCCTGGAGTTTGCTTCGATGTCCTCGGATGATTTTCTCAAGGATTGTCCTCTGGCTGGTGCGCTAGCCGCCCGTATGCGAGAGTCACGAGACGATCTGGCAAACCGGTGGCTGGATCGCATCGCTGATCGTGTTTCGATCGATGCAAACCAGGTCTTCCCGACGGACGCGCTTCTGGATCACGTACCGCTGCTAATGGATGGCATAGCGGATTTCCTGGAGAACTCCGCCAATGAGATCAGCACGGACATGCCGGTGATTGCCAAGGCGATGGAACTGGGGGAGCTTAGACACTCGCAGGGTTTCGATGCCTACGAGATCATGAAGGAATATGAGATTCTGGGCGCGATTCTCTTCTCCTTCCTGGTGCGGGCAGTTGACCAGGAGGAAGCGCCGTGCGAGGCCAGCGAGCTTCTGGTGTGTGGCCAGCGGCTGTACCGCGCGGTGGCCGTCATTCAGCAAACCACGTTAACGCACTATCTGCGTCTCGCGCAGGAGCGGGTGAATGAGCGCGAGGGCCGCCTGAGATCGTTCAACCGCGCGATCTCCCATGAACTAAAGAATCACCTCGGCGCCATCATGGGTGCAGGCGAGCTGTTGGAGACGCTTCCAACCATGGACGAGGCCAAGCGCATGCGCTTTGTACGCATTATCCGGAAGAATGGGAAAGAGATGCACGATACTCTCCAGAGCCTTCTTGATCTCAGCAGGCTTGATCAGGACGCGCGCGGCCAGAAGCATGTGAAGCTGCCTGAAGCCGTACAGGAAGTGGTGAGGCAACTTCGCGAAGCGACAGGTGCCCGCCAGATTGAGGTGCAAATCGATAGGGATTTGCCAAACATCGATGTGAACGCCGCGGCGGTCGAGCTCTGTCTTACGAACTATATCTCCAACGCGATGAAGTACGCCGATCCTTCCAAGGAACGATCTTGGGTGGTGATCTCGGGCGGACTGGAGAACGCCAACTCGACTTCTGAATGCGAGATTGTTTTGCGAGTTCGCGACAATGGCCTCGGTGTCCCGACCGAGGTACGTGGACGTTTGTTCGAACGCTTTTTCCGCGCACATGAGAAGACGGTGACGGGGGTGGAGGGAACCGGGATTGGCCTGAGTATCGTTCGCGCTACCGCGGAAGCCATGGGCGGCCGAGCATGGGCGGAGTTTCCGGAGGAAGGCACGGTATTCGCCTTCTCCTTCCCCTGTCGACGGGAGGCAGAAATCACACAAATTTGAAGCTATATGACAACCGTTTGGGCGCTTCAGAGAGGCGCGAATATCGTTGCTGATGGCGTCCGATTTTCCGTTTGGGCCCCGCATGTGTCCGAGGTGCATGTCCAGCTGGCGAGGACTGACGGGAAAACCGAAACGCATCAGCTGGAGGCGCATGGAGGGGTGTTCGACGGCATCGTCGCCGAGGCAGAAGCCGGTACGGACTACTGGTATCGCCTGAATGGACGTCAAGACCGCCCGGATCCCGTGAGCCGCTTCCAGCCGGCGGGAGTTCGCGGTCCCTCGCGAGTTGTCGATCCCAGCGTGTTCCGTTGGACGGATCATGATTGGAAGGGACTCGCTCTGGCCGACATGATCATCTACGAGCTGCACGTTGGCACGTTCAGCGGAGCAGGCACCTTTGCCGGAGCGATCGAGCACCTGCACGAGCTCAAGGCGCTTGGAGTTACCGCGATAGAGCTCATGCCGGTCGCGCAGTTTCCCGGCGCGCGGAACTGGGGCTACGACGGCGTTCTCCCGTATGCCGTCCAGAACACGTATGGTGGCCCCGACGGTCTGCGCAAGCTTGTCGATGCCGCACACAACGTCGGGCTGGGCGTCGTCCTCGATGTCGTTTACAACCACATCGGTCCTGAAGGGAATCACCTTTGCGAATTCGGACCGTATTTCACCGAGCGCTACAAGACTCCGTGGGGCGCGGCGATGAATTTCGACGGGCGCGAGAGCGACGAAGTGCGCAGATACTTCGTCGACAATGCCCTGCATTGGCTGGCCGAGTACCACATCGACTCTCTGAGGCTCGACGCAGCAGACAATTTACTGGATGTCAGTCCGCAGCACATTCTCGAGGAGTTGAGCAGCGCGGTACACATCGAGGGTTCGGCCCTGGGGCGCCGAATGACACTCGTCGCGGAAGCCGATGGGAATGACCCGCGCTACGTTCGTCCGACTGTCGCGGGAGGCTACGGTCTGGACGCGCAGTGGGTGGACGACTTTCACCACGCTGCGCGAGCGACACTTGTGGGAGAGACCACGAGTTATTTCAGTGACTACCATGGAGTCGCCTCGATCGCGAAGTCACTGAAAGACCGCTACGTCTTCGACGGGCAGTTCTCGCCGTACCGCAGGCGGAAACGCGGCCGCTCAGCCCGAGACGTTCCGGCCGATCATTTCGTGGTATGCGTGCAGAATCACGATCAGGTGGGGAATAGGGCCACGGGCGACCGACTGTCGGCGGTGGTTACCTTCGAGGAGCAAAAGTTGGCGGCGGCGCTGCTGCTGCTGTCGCCGTACGTTCCGCTCATTTTCATGGGACAGGAGTATGGTGAAACCAACCCCTTTCAGTATTTCGTGAGCCACGAGGATCGCGATCTTTGCGAGCTCGTCCGTTCGGGACGACGCAAGGAGTTCGAAGCCTTTGGGTGGGGGGATGAAATTCCGGATCCCGAAAGTGAGGAGACCTTTCTCCGCTCCAAGCTGGACAGAAGCAAGCTGTCAGACCCGCATCATGGGGCGATTTATGATCTATACAAGGACCTGATCGGGTTACGCAAAACGGAGACAGCGCTCCGCCCAGCCGCCCCCAAGGTGCACGTCGAGCACGACGAGGGCGAAGGGTGGATTGCACTCATGTTATCTCCCAGATCGGGGACTGAGCTTTTGGCAGTGTTTAATTTTGCGCGCAAGGAGTCGTGCGTCCCAACTTCAGTGTCCGATCGAGGCTCAGCCTGGAAACCAGTGCTCTCGACAAGCGACCGAAAGTATGGGGGTGGTGGAGACTGCTTTCGGAACGCAGCAACAAGCGGCCACATTATACTCGGCTCGCATTCCGCTGAGCTGTACCGTCAGGAGGATGCTTTATGATTTATGTTCTTCGTCCTGCTACATCCCTTGGCTGACCAACTGACCGGCAGGAATACTACGTGGCCGTGCTTGAGCAGGAGAGGACGTCATAATGCGAGTCTGGCCAGGGCAGCCGTATCCGCTCGGCGCCACCTGGGATGGCGAGGGTGTCAACTTCGCGCTTTTTTCGGAGCATGCGACCGGGGTAGATCTGTGTCTGTTCGATAGTGCGGAAGACGCGATAGAATCCGCCAGGATTCCGATGCGCGAACGTACCGACCAGGTGTGGCATTGCTATCTCGCGGACATGCGGCCGGGACAGTTCTATGGCTACCGCGTCCAAGGTCCTTACAAGCCCCAGGAAGGGCACCGCTTCAACCCCGCCAATCTGCTAATTGACCCGTATGCCAAGGCCATCACGGGCCGAATCAAGTGGAGTAATTCGCTTTTCGCCTACAAAGTGGGCGGGGACAAAGGCGATCTGGAGATGAGTCACGAGAACAGCGCAGGCGGCTTGCCGAAATGCGTTGTCATTGATTCGGCATTCACATGGGGTGAGGACCGTCCGCCACGAATCCCGTGGAACCGCACGCTAATCTACGAGTGTCACGTGAAGGGGATGACGCAGCTGCATCCTGAGGTGCCCAAGCCGCTTCGTGGTACCTTTCTGGGCCTCGCTTCCGATGCCATGATCGACCACTTCCTGGCGCTGGGAGTCACCGCAGTGGAGCTTCTGCCTGTGCACCAATTCGTGGTGGACCGCCATCTCGCCGAGCGGGATCTGACAAACTATTGGGGCTATAACTCGTTATGCTTTTTCGCTCCCGATGTGCGCTACTCGACGAGCGCTCGCGGAAATCAGGTTTACGAGTTCAAGTCAATGGTCAAGCGGTTGCATACCGCTGGGATTGAGGTGATCCTGGACGTAGTCTACAATCACACGGGTGAAGGCAATCACCTTGGGCCAACACTTTCCCTGCGAGGGATAGACAACAGCGCGTACTACCGTCTGGAGCCTAACAACAAACGCTTCTACACCGATTTCACGGGTTGCGGAAACAGCTTGAACATGCGGCACCCGCGGACGATCCAGCTGATCATGGACTCGCTACGCTATTGGGTGCAGGAGATGCATGTCGACGGCTTTCGGTTTGATCTTGCCCCGGTGCTCGCGCGCGAGCTTTTCGAAGTGAACCGTCTATCCGCATTCTTCGACATCATCCACCAGGATCCAGTTCTTTCCCAGACCAAGCTCATCGCGGAGCCGTGGGATATCGGCCCCGGAGGTTATCAGGTTGGCAACTTTCCGGTGAAGTGGGCAGAGTGGAACGGCAAGTATAGGGACGCGGTTCGCCACTTCTGGCGCGGCGACGAGGGAACGGTGCCCGAGCTGGCAAGCCGGCTCGCCGGTAGCAGCGATATCTATGAGCACAGCCACCGGACCTCGTACGCAAGCGTGAATTTTGTCATCGCCCACGACGGCTATACGCTTCACGATCTGGTCACTTACGAGAAAAAACACAACCAGGCGAACGGCGAAAATAATCAGGACGGTCACAACGACAACATTAGCCGTAACTGGGGCGTGGAAGGCGAGACGGATGACGAGGAAATCATCGAAATACGGGAGCGCTCCAAGCGGAATTTCCTCGCGACGATGCTCCTGTCTCAGGGTGTTCCGATGCTATGTCACGGGGACGAGCTCGGTCGCACGCAAGGAGGGAACAACAACGGTTACGCGCAGGATAACAAGACCAACTGGGTCGACTGGAATCTCGACGAACGCAAGAAGTCTCTCCTGGAATTCACCCAAAACGTGGTCGCGATTCGACATGCGAATTCGGTACTACGGCGCCGGCATTTTTTCCGGGGCAAGGCAGTGGACGACGAGGGAAACAAGGACGTGAGCTGGCTGGGCGCCGACGGCGAGGAGCTCACGCAAGCAGGTTGGGATGACAGGCGTAATCGCGTTCTGGGTATGCTGATAGACGGCGATGCCACCGACGAGACCGACGCGCGTGGGCGTCCGTTCAAGGGCGACACGTTACTGCTTATTCTAAATGGCGGTGAGACGAATATCGATTTCCGGCTTCCCGACATGGAAAAAAAAGGACGCTGGGGCGAGCTGATCGATACGGCGGGGCGCGTCGGCCTCACTGCTGAGGCCGAAACGATTCTGCTCGAATCGTATTCACTGGTGTTGCTGCGTTACGGAGTAGAGCGCCGAATCACCCCCGAAATGCCGTCGCGATCCGAGGTAGTGGGTGCCGAAATCACAATGGGCTGACGGGGTGCACTCAGACGCAATTCGCCGGATTATCGCCGGCGAGCATCACGATCCGCACCGCATCCTGGGCGCTCATCCAATCACCATAGGCAAGACGACTTCCGTGGTTGTGCGCGCGTACCATCCGGATGCTGCGCGCGCCTATTGCCGGCTCGTTGACGGCACGATGATCGAGATGGCGGCGGTTGAGGGCGGGCTGTTCGCGGCCATTCTTCCGGACGCGAAGCTGCCGCTGCAATATTCACTGCGCTTCGAGTTTTCCGACGATTCCGTGTGGGAGCGCGGTGATCCATACCGCTTTCTTCCCACGCTTGGCGACATCGATCTCCACCTCTTCAATGAAGGAACACACCGGCGACTCTGGGAGAAGCTCGGCGCGCATCCGCGCGTGATCGATGGCGAGGAAGGGGTGGCATTCGCCGTTTGGGCGCCCACCGCGCTCCGGGTGAGCGTAGTTGGCGAGTGGTGTGGGTGGGATGGCAGACTGTTTCCCATGCGTTTCATGGGAGCAAGTGGCGTATGGGAGCTGTTCGTTCCGGGAGTGCACGAAGGAGCTCTGTACAGGTACGAGATTCTGACCCAGGAACGCTTCGTTCGGCTCAAGACCGATCCATTTGCGTTCGGTATGGAACTGCCTCCCGCCACCGCCTCACGAGTGGTGCAATCGCGTCATGAGTGGGGCGACGATTCGTGGATTGCCGACCGAGCGAGGCGCGATCACGAGCGTGAGCCGATGCTCATCTACGAGGTCCATTTGGGGTCATGGGCTCGAGTTGTGGAAGACGGCAATCGGCTACTCACCTACCGGGAGATCGCGCCACGTCTCGCGAGTCATGTCAAAAGCCTTGGATTCACGCATGTCGAACTGCTTCCGGTGGCGGAGCATCCCTTCTACGGATCATGGGGCTACCAGGTCAGCGGCTACTTCGCTCCGACCGCGCGGTATGGAGGGCCCGATGATTTTCGCTTTTTCATGGACTACATGCATCAGGCCGGCATTGGAGTCATTCTGGACTGGGTGCCGGCGCATTTCCCCAAGGACGACTTCGCGCTCAGGCGCTTTGACGGCACCGCGTTGTACGAGCACGAAGATCCGATGCAGGGAGAACACCCCGATTGGGGCACGCTCATCTTCAATTATGGGCGAAACGAGGTCCGCTGCTTTCTCATCGCGACCGCTCTGTACTGGCTCGCGGAGTATCACGTCGACGGTCTGCGCGTCGACGCCGTGGCATCCATGCTGTATCTGGACTACAGTCGCGAAGAGGGAGAGTGGAAGCCGAATCGGTTCGGGGGACGCGAGAATCTCGAGGCAATCGCGTTCCTGCAACAACTGACCGAGACTATTCGCGCCGAGTATCCGGGGTGCATGACCATCGCCGAGGAATCCACAGCCTGGCCGGGCGTGACGCAAAGCGTTCGCGACGGCGGGCTTGGATTCACTTTCAAGTGGAACATGGGGTGGATGCACGACACGCTGAGCTACTTCACGCTCGACCCGATATACCGCGCGCATCACCACAACCAACTCACGTTCGCGATGGTGTACGAATACAGCGAGCGCTTCGTGATGCCGATCTCACACGACGAGGTGGTCCATCTGAAGAGGTCGCTGCTGGAGAAAATGCCGGGTGACTTCTGGCAGAAATTCGCTAACCTGCGTCTTCTCCTCGCGTATCAGTACACGCGTCCCGGCAAGAAGCTGATTTTTATGGGAACCGAGATCGCCACCCATCACGAGTGGAATCACGACATCAGCCTGGACTGGCACCTTGCGGACGAGCCGATCCGGGGCGAGCTCCTGCTCTGGATGAAGGACCTCGGCCAGTTCTACGCGGATAATTCCCCGCTCTGGCGCGATGACCACGTTCCCTCCGGCTTCCAGTGGATCGATGCCGGTGACAGCCAGAACTCGGTTGTGAGCTATCAACGGCAGGCCGATGGGAAACATGTCGTGGTGGTGCTCAACCTGACTCCGGTGCCAAGGGAGGACTACCGAATCGGCGCACCCGTTGCAGGTGCCTACCGCCGAGCACTCTCGAGCGACGACCGGCGCTACGGAGGGAGCGAGCTGTTCGAAACGTACGCAAGGGTGGAAACAGAGGCCGCTCCGTTTCACGGCTATCGGCAGTCGATGGTGCTGAGATTGCCACCTTTGGGCGCTCTGATTCTGGTGCCGGAGGAGGGGGTCTGACGATGGAGGGTGTAGTGCCTCGTACCGCACTCCGCACCCTTGCAGACCGCGTCGGAATTCTGTCCGAGTACCTCGATCAATCAGGAAGGGATGTTCGGGTCACCTCGGACGAAACTCGCATAGCGCTTCTGGCAGCGATGGGAATCCAGGCTTCTACTGATGCGATGGCGCGGAGTTCTTTGGAGGATCTCGAGCGCAGCGAGCGTGATCAGATTCTGGCTCCGGTGCGAGTCGCTCGACATGGACCGGAGGCAAACGTCGTTCGGGCACGGATACCGGAAGGCTGGACGGGCCCCGTCGGCTTCGAGATCAGGCTCACGTCCGGGAAGGAGGAAGTTCAGCGCACGGGGCGCGCCAACCCGGATGATGCCGGCTTCCTGACATTCCAGCTAGCGGTCAATCCGGAACCGGGCTATCACACGGTACGCCTGCGGCTGCATCATGGCAGTGAGCACCCGGGAGCCAGCCAGATGCTCATCGTCGCGCCCCCCGCGTGCCTGTCTCCGGCCGAGTTGATGGGGGATGGCCGTGCCTTCGGGATAACAGCGAACTTGTACGCCGTACGAGGGGGGGCGGACTGGGGGGTTGGGGACTTTGGCGACCTGAAAAAACTTGTCGCCTGGGGAAGCGAGATCGGGGCCGCCTTTGTCGGCGTGAACCCGTTGCACGCGATTCATAACCTCGGCCACGACATCAGTCCGTACAGCCCCATCAGCCGTCTGTTCAAGAATCCGATATATCTGGACATCAGCGCGATTCCAGAGCTTGGCGAATGCGAAGAGGCCCGAGCTCTGATCGCGTCGGATGAGTTTGCCGCAAGACTGGCTGTTCTCCGGGATGCTCCTGATGTCCGATACGACGGTGTAATGCGTTTGAAGCGCCGAGTGCTCGACCTTCTATATGATGCGTTTCTCACCCGGACATTGGCGGCTGGAGGGGATCGCGCCCGTGAGTTTTCGGAGTACGTCAAAGTGCAGGCAACGGCGCTTGACGATTTCGCGACTTTTCTAGCCATCGAGGAGTATCTTCGGGTGGAAATGGGCGATTCGGCACCGGCCTGGTGGCGCGAGTGGCCGGAGGCGTTCAGGGATTCCAGGTCGAGGGAGGTGCAGACTTTCAGGGAGGAGAACGCAAAGGAAGTCGGCTTCCACAGGTGGCTGCAATTCGAGGTCGACCAGCAGCTTGCAGCCATAAACCAGTTCGCTCGTGAAGGGGGCATGCGAATCGGGGTGTATCAGGACCTTGCGGTGGGGTCCTCGCCTTCTGGAAGCGACTCTTGGTCAAACGATAACGTGCTCGCGAGTGGCGTCAGTATAGGAGCACCACCGGACTTGTATGCCGCCAATGGGCAGAATTGGGGGTTGCCACCGCTAAACCCGCTTTCGTTGCGACAGTCCGGATACAAGTATTGGATTGACCTTCTGAGGTCGGCATTCCGGCATTCCGGAGCCCTCCGGATCGATCACATTCTGGGTGTATTTCGGCAATTCTGGATACCCGACGGGATGCCAGCAGTCGCCGGTGCCTACGTCCAGTTTCCGACGGCCGATTTGCTAGGCGTTCTTGCGCTCGAGAGTCAATTGGCCCATGCCCTGGTCGTTGGTGAGGATCTGGGAACCGTGCCCCCGGAAGTGCCGCCCACACTCAAAGGCTGGGGTGTTCTTTCATCCAAAGTATTTTTCTTCGAGCGCGGTGAGTTGGGAAGTTTCAACCCTGCAATGTCTTACGAGACACTCTCCCTGACGACGGCGGATACCCACGACATGGCGACATTGTCGGGGTTCTGGAGGGCTAGGGACATAGAGCTGAAACAGACTGTCGGGCTCATTACTGTCGGCGAAGCCGAAGCGGCCATGCTCGAAAGACAACGCGATCGCAGGCTGGTGATCGAGCGACTGGCTGCCGAGGGTGTGCTTCCGTCAGCGGTTGCGCCGGACAAGGAGGCTGATCTTCGCGGTGCGGTGCACGACTTTCTCTGCCGGACTCCGGCGGCTCTGGTCGGGCTCGCCTATGACGATCTGGTTGGAGAAATCGATCCCGTCAACATACCGGGTGTCGGAGGGGACAGATATCCGAGCTGGACCCGTCGCAACCGCAAAACGGTCGAGGAGCTGCGCTCCGATCCTGATGTCACGCGATCGCTCGGGCGGTGCCGAACTATCATGAGCGGCAACAGGTAAATGGGTCGGATTGCGGACAAAAAGGCACTCACGGCTACATACCGCCTCCAGCTTCACAAGGATTTCCCATTCTCGAGCGCGCGCGCGATTCTGCCATTCCTCCGCCGGTTGGGGGTGTCGCACGTGTATACCTCCCCTGTTTTCTCGGCATCTCCTGGCAGCGCGCACGGCTATGATGTCACCGACCCAACGACGGTCAATTCCGAGCTGGGTGGTGAAGGGGAGCGTATTGCTTTTGTTGACGCTCTCAGGGAGGAGGGACTTTCCTGGATGCTGGATATCGTCCCGAACCACATGGGAACAGGTTCGACGAATCGATTCTGGGACGACGTGCTCGCGCATGGCCGAGGCTCGCGGTACGCTCGCTGGTTCGATATCGACTGGGACCCCTCCGAGCGCTGGCTGCGGGAGAAGGTGATGCTGCCGGTGCTCGGGGACGAGTTGGAATCGGTCCTGGAGCGCTCTGAGATCTCGGTCGTTCGGGATAGGGGGAAGCTGAGGATCAAGTACGGAACGCGCACCTTTCCACTCAGTCCGGAGAGCCTTGAAGAACTCGAGGGCGGAGTCGAATCGATTGCGGGTGCAGCGACGGGATCACGCTCGATTGATGGAGAAAGGTCAGATTCTTTCCCAGGGGGGGCCCCCCGCGTCGAGAATTTGAGCCCCACACGGCTCCGCGCCCTGCTTGATGCTCAGCACTACGCCCTCGCATCCTGGCGCCGAGCATCGCGAGAGATCAACTACCGCCGGTTTTTCGACATTAACGACCTTGTAGCGCTTCGCGCAGAAGATCCTTCCGTGTTCGACGACTTGCATGCAGTGCCGCTAAAATGGATCGCGGCGGATGACCTCCAAGCGCTGCGTATCGATCACATTGATGGACTGGCCGACCCGCTGGCGTACCTTCGGCGGCTCAACGTCGAAGTGTCGCAGCGAATCCGGGAGCGCCAGATTGCGGCCGCGAGTCAGGGGACTGACGATAGCAATTTTCCCAACCTTCCGATTGTCGTCGAGAAAATCCTTTCCTCCGGCGAGCAGCTTCGTCAGGACTGGCCGGTCCACGGGACAACCGGATACGAATTTCTCAACGATCTGGCCGGTGTCTTCATAGACGCTGACGGTGCGCTGACCGTTGATGCCTTTTACCGGCGTCTGCTTCGGCTGCGGGCAAGCTCTCCGGGCTTCGAAGAGATAACGATTCGCGGCAAGCTCAGGGTGCTGAGGGAGGGGTTGCATGCGGACCTGCGCTGGCTCGGACGCCTGCTGGCACCGCTCGCTAAGCGTTCCAACGCCTATGGCAATCCTACCTGTGCCGAACTGGAGGAAGGTATTGCACTGCTCATTGCCTGCTTGCCCGTTTACCGCACCTATCTCGATGCGCGCTCAAACGTGCCGCATCCGGATGACCGTCGGGTACTTCGGCGAGCATTGTCGCTCGCGCGAGAGCGAGCTAATGCTGCCCCAGCGGTGCTCACCCTGCTGGAAGATGTGCTACTCGGTATAAACTCGTTCGCTCGTGACAGCGCGGATGCCGATCTCGAACGTATGGCTTTTGTTCAGCGCTTTCAACAAACCAGCGGGCCGGCGATGGCCAAGGGACTGGAAGATACGGCGCTCTACATGTACGTCCCGCTCGCTTCGCGAAACGAGGTAGGTGGAGATCCGGACCGGGAGCTTGAGGATGCTGTCGAGGTTCTGCACCGGGCGAACGGCGAACGCGCGAAACACTGGCCGCTCTCACTCGTTACCACAAACACGCACGATGCCAAGCGCAGCGCTGATGTGCGCTCGCGTCTGCACGTCCTATCCGAGCTGCCCATGGAATGGGAGGCAGGAGTGAGAGAGTGGCACCGTCTCAACCGCGCACACCGCGTCAAGATCAACGGTCGCTTCGCACCTGATATCAACACGGAGTACCTGCTGTATCAGTCGCTGATAGGTATCTGGCCGCTCCAAACCCGGCGGGCAGTGGACGAGTTACCCGAGAGTTCAACGCTGGATGAGCTTCGGGACCGACTGGGCGAGTACATGCTGAAAGCGGTGCGAGAAGCGAAGATGCGAACGAGCTGGACTGAGCCCAATTCCGAATTTGAAAGTGCGTTATCGGGGTTTGTTCAGGCACTGCTCGATCCATCGCGCAGTCCGGCGTTCCTGGGGAGTGTCGCGCGAATGGCGGTGCGCCTGGCCAAGCCTGGCTTATGGAACGCACTGTCGCGAACTGTAGTTCACTTTACGGTACCGGGCACACCGGATCTGTATCAGGGAGACGAACTCTGGCGTTTCGCGCTTGTGGATCCCGACAACAGACGTCCCGTTGATTACGCTGCGCGTGAGCGTCTCCTCATCGCCATGGAAGCCGAATTCGACAGGAATACTGGAAAGCCGGTGTCATTAGTCAGTGAAATGGCCCGCGAGGTGGGCGATGGACGCCTGAAGCTGCACGTCATTCGGCGGCTCATGCTGGCGCGGCGGCAGGATCCCGATTTTTGGCGCCTTGCGGGTTACGAGCCGGTTCGGGCCCACGGCGCGCGGGCGCGACACATTGTCGCTTTTGCGCGACGGCTTGGTGACCGCTGTGCAATTACGGTGGCTGCGCGGCTCACGGCCGGTCTTGCGGCAGATCCGGTAGTTTGTGCGCCGGTAGGTGACGCTTGCTGGGGAGACAGCTGGCTACCCGCACCCAGCCTATCTTCTACGGAAGGCTGGACATGCGCGCTGAGCGGTGGCAGCATCCGCCCAGTTAAGCGCAACGGCGGGGAGGCAATTTCGCTCGCGCAAGTTTTCCGCTCTGCGCCCGTGGCTGTACTGCTCTCTCCGGGCACGCTGGATGCCTTTTAGTGGCGTCAGCAGTCATCTTTATAGCATTCCCTGAGTCTGACTCCCGAACCCCGACCCTAGATGTATAGTAATCCGTCAATTTCGAGGATCGCATATTTCTCCATGGAGATCTGCCTGGAGCAGAGTCTCCCGACCTACAGCGGCGGGCTTGGAGTTCTGGCCGGCGACACGCTCCGTGCGGCGGCTGATCTGGGGCTCCCAATGGTCGGCGTCATGCTGCTTCACCGGAAGGGATACTTTACCCAGCATCTCAATGCGTCCGGCAATCAGAGCGAGAGCGCAGCCGACTGGAAACCGGAGGAGAAGCTGGAGCTTCTGACTCCCGTAGTGACGGTGGAGGTTGAAGGGCGGACGGTTCGGGTGCGCGCGTGGAAGTATCTCGTGCGCGGCGTGACGGGTCACGATATCCCCGTCTTCCTGCTCGACACAGCCATTCCCGAGAACGCCGAATTCGACCGAACGCTCACCGACACGCTGTACGGTGGCGACAATCATTATCGGCTGTGCCAGGAAGTCATCCTCGGCATGGGTGGCGCGGAGATGCTCCGTGCGCTCGGCTACGAGAACGATGTCTGTCATCATATCAACGAGGGACATGCGTCGCTCCTCTGTCTGTCGTTGCTGGAGCGCAAGCTCGCCGGACGCGGCCAGTGGGACATAAGCGAGGACGACATCAACGCCGTCCGAAAGCAGTGCGTTTTCACTACGCACACGCCGGTGCCTGCGGGACATGACAAGTTCTCCGGAGCCATGGCGAGACAGGTGCTCGGAGCGGGGCGGGTGGCGCTGCTCGAGGCGGCGCGCGCAATGGAAAACGACGAGTTGAACATGACCTTCGTCGCGCTCCGGTGTACACGTTTTGTGAATGCGGTAGCGCTGCGTCACAAGGAAGTATCTCAGGAAATGTTTCCTGAATTTCCAGTCAAGGCGATCACGAACGGGGTACACGCCGTGACATGGACGTCGCAGGGGTTTCGCGACCTGTTCGACCGTGATATCCCCGGATGGCGGTACGACAACATGTATCTTCGCTACGCCACCGTGGTGCCTCTGGACGATATCCGCGAGGCGCACGCGACCGCAAAGGAGGCGCTGCTCGATGAGGTGCATCGCCGAATCGGAGCGCGCTTCGATCCGTCGGTGCTCACGATAGGGTTCGCACGCCGGTCAACACCGTACAAGAGGGCGGACCTGATTTTCAGCGATCTGGGCCGGCTGCGTGAGATCACGCGTCACAGCGGTCCGTTGCAGATCATTTTCGCCGGCAAGGCGCATCCGCGAGACGAATGGGGGAAAGCGCTGATCCAGAAGATCTTCGCCGCTGCCGCAGGACTGCGCGATACTATTCGCGTCGCCTACGTCGAGAATTACGACATGACGCTTGGCGCGCACTTTACAAGCGGAGTAGATCTCTGGCTCAACAACCCGATGCGTCCTCTCGAAGCATCCGGCACGAGCGGAATGAAGGCTGCGCTCAATGGCGTACCGTCGCTGAGTGTTCTCGACGGTTGGTGGGTTGAGGGGCACATCGAGGGGGTGACTGGATGGTCAATTGGCGGTGGTCACTCGTTGCCCATCGATCCGGCCAGGGATGCCGGAGATCTGTACCTCAAGCTCGAGCGGACCATCCTCCCGATGTTCTATGGACAGCCATATCAGTTCGCGGAGGTAATGCGAAACTCGATCGCGCTGAACGGATCGTATTTCAATACGCAGCGGATGGTCACGCAGTACGCGCGCGACGCGTATTTTCCGCCGGGACGAGCGCCCGTAGCGGATCCCGTGTTCGCAAGCCGCTAAAGGG
>JACDCM010000335.1 GCA_013817545.1 Gemmatimonadaceae bacterium
AGCGCAAACCGCGTGACATCGCAGACGAAATTGTCGGCAAACTCGCACTCTCTGAGGCAGGAGTAGACCGCGTCGAAATTGCCGGGCCTGGCTTCATCAATTTCTACATGCGCGCCGCCGATACTGCCGGCGCGCTACCCGCTTTGATTGCGGCTGATACACTCTACGGACGTCATGCGATTGGCGAGAAACGGCGGGTAAACATCGAATTTGTTTCTGCCAATCCGACTGGACCTCTGCATGTAGGTCACGGTAGACAGGCGGCGTTGGGAGATGCGATTGCATCGCTGCTTGAATGGACTGGCTGGGACGTTTCGCGGGAGTATTACTACAACGACGCTGGCGCGCAGATCATGAATCTCGGACTCAGTGTGCAGGCGCGCCTGGCTCAAGCGTCCGGCCGTGACGCTGGTATCCCCGAAGGCGGATATCACGGCGCCTACGTCAGCGAGATAGCGGATCGGTACGTCGTCGAGCATCCAGCTGACGTGGAGGGACTCGATCTCGCGGAGGTGACTCGCTTCGCGGTGCGGGCGATGCGCAGTGAACAGGACCTTGATCTTCAGGCCTTCGGTGTCCAATTCGATACGTACTTTCTGGAATCGTCCCTGTACACCGACGGAAGGGTTGAAGAGACGGTTACCGCGCTGGTCGGCGCTGGACACACCTACGAGCATGAGGGGGCGCTTTTTCTGCGGACGACCGACTTCGGCGACGATAAGGATCGGGTGATGCGCAAGAGCGCGGGCAAGGGCGGAGAGTTCACGTATTTCCTTCCCGATGTTGCCTACCACGTCACAAAGTGGAATCGGGGATTCCGGCGCGCCATCAACGTGCAGGGCGCTGACCACCACAGCACGGTTACCCGCGTGCGTGCCGGCCTGCAGGCGCTCGACATGGGCGTCACGCCGGGTTTTCCCGAGTATGTGCTGCACCAGATGGTCACGGTCATGCGCGGTGGACAGGAGATGAAGATCTCCAAGCGTGCCGGCAGCTATGTCACTGTTCGCGATCTCGTAGACGAGGTAGGCAGGGACGCCGTACGATACTTTTTTCTCATGCGCAAAGGCGATTCGCAACTGGTGTTCGACGTGGATCTGGCGCGGTCGCAAAGCGAAGAGAACCCGGTCTACTACATTCAGATGGCGCACGCTCGGATCAGCGGAATTTTCCGAGTAGGTGAGATCGACCCCGCTTCGGTCACTGGCGCGGGCGTAGAGCTTGGCGTCCTCAGCGAGCCCGAGGAGCGAGAACTGATCAAGGCGCTGCTTGATTTTCCCGGACTGGTATCGCTGTCCGCTGAGTCACTCGAACCGCACCGCATCGCCAGTTATCTGCTCGAGACCGCGCGGCTGGTGCATCTGTGGTATCACAAACACCACGTGCTGAATGAACCGGAGGAAATCACGCGCGCCCGGCTCGTCCTTGCACGCGCTTCGCGAATAGTGTTGCGCAACGGACTCATGATACTCGGCATCTCGGCACCGCATAGAATGTGAACGCATGCCGTCCGGATCCCCCTTGTCCCTTGTCCCTTGTCCCCTGTCCCTGTCCCTTAAACACCGCTCATGTCGCTCCTGGTAGTTGGTTCCGTTGCACTCGATTCAGTGGAAACGCCGTTCGGAAAAGCGGATAACGTGCTCGGAGGATCAGCAACGTTTTTTTCCGCGGCGGCGAGCTTGCTGACGCCTGTGCAGTTGGTGGGCGTGGTAGGTAATGATTATCCGATGGAAAAACTGGAGCCACTCGTTGCGCGAGGCGTTGACTTCGCCGGTCTGGAGCGCGCCGATGGCGCCTCATTTCGCTGGCGCGGACGGTATCGCCACGATCTGAACAGTGCGGAGACGCTCGAAACCCATCTCGGAGTTTTTTCGCATTTCTCGCCCAAGATTCCGGAACAGTTCCGCCGAGCGCCCTTTGTCTTTCTTGCGAACATCGATCCTCGGTTGCAGCGTGAAGTACTCCGCCAGGTAGAGCGTCCTCGCCTGGTTGCGTGTGATACAATGAACTTCTGGATTGAGAGTCGTCGGCCCGAACTGCTCGACCTTCTCGAGCACGTGGATCTCATTACGCTCAACGATGGCGAAGCGCGGCAACTCACCGAGCAGGCCAATCTGGTGAAAGCGGCGCGATGGATTCTGAGCCGCGGTCCCAAACACGTCATCATCAAGAAGGGAGAGCACGGCGCGTTCATGTTCACCGAAAGCACCGTCTTCTTCGCGCCGGCTTATCCGCTGGAAAATGTTTTCGATCCTACTGGGGCAGGAGATGCCTTCGCGGGCGGATTCATGGGTTACCTCGCGCGAAGCGGCGATTTGAGCGAGCCAAACCTCCGGCGCGCGGTGGTCTACGGCTCTGCGATGGGCTCTTTCGCGGTGGAGCAATTCTCGATTGGGCGTTTGCTGGAGCTTACTCAAAAAGACATTGACCAGCGCGTAAGAGATTTTCACCGACTGGTCTCCTTCGATCAGGATCTCACCGATTGAACGCTCCGCTCGACTACCGCAGTGCTGGCGTCTCGCTGCATGCAGCTGATGAGGCCAAGGAGCGCATCAAGACGCTCGTAGAATCGACCGCCACCGCCGGATCGCGGGGAGTCTTCGGGGGGTTTGGTGGCATGTTTCGCATGCCGGATCAAGCTCGGCAGCCGTTGCTTGTCGCAAGCGCGGACGGTGTCGGGACGAAGGTAAAGGTGGCGATAGAAGCGGGTCGACATGATACCGTTGGCCATGATTTGGTGAATCACTGCGTCAACGACATACTCGTGCAGGGTGCAACGCCACTCTTCTTTCTTGACTACGTGGCGTTTGGCGAGCTGGTTCCCGCCGTTGTCGAAGCGGTGGTTCGGGGTGTCGCCGCCGGATGCCGGGAGAACGGTTGTGCGCTCCTCGGCGGAGAAACGGCCGAGATGCCGGGCGTGTATACACCGCCGGACTACGACCTCGCGGGCTTCATCGTCGGTTGGGTGGAAGAATCCAGCGTGATCGGGCCGGGTGGCGTACAGGCGAACGATGTACTCATTGGTTTGGCCAGCGCTGGTATGCACACCAATGGCTACTCTCTCGCGCGCAGGATTGTTGCGGAACGCCTCGGGCTCAGCGTGCACGACCGGTTTCCGGATTCGAGCTATTCGGTAGCAGACGTCCTTCTGCGTGTGCATCGGTCCTATCTCGGCGCGCTACGCCCCGTCCTGGCGGACGTACATGCGATGGCTCACATAACGGGAGGAGGCATCCCGGGCAATTTGGCGCGTGCACTGCCGCCGCATCTGGATGCCGTTGTGGAGACAGGCAGCTGGGAGATTCCGTCCGAATTTCAGGTTCTGGAGCGGGCGGGAGCCGTGGAGCGCCCAGAGATGTTGCGCACGTTCAACATGGGCGTCGGTATCATTATAGTTACCAGTGCATCCAATGCCGGCGCGATCATGAAAAGCGCGCGCGATGCTGGTGTCGAGGCGTGGGTGCTCGGATCGATCGTGCCCGGCAGCGGCCGGGTGCTCATGCAGTAGGTTTCGTCAGAATAGGAGCTTCGACGATCATGACTCTACGTCACATTACCAGCGCAGCGCTGCTTTGCGGCGCTCTACCCATATCTCTGCTAGCCCAAGGTTCGGTCGATCAGCGCTGCCAACCAGGTACCGCGGCATCCGTCGTCGGTGGCTCCGGTGAAGGTGGTGATGCCTGCCAAAAAAGCATCGACCTCTTCAACTACGTGGCGCCGCAGCTCGGCATGGTGATTTCCGGCGGCAATGCGACGATCGGGCAAGCTGGCGCGTTGGGAGGATTGGGTCGCTTCGCCTTCTCCCTTCGTGGCAATGCTTTGCAGGGCGGCCTGCCCGATGTCGAGGAGACCCCGCTTTCGCCCGGAAGCGCCAACGCCTCTTCCTATACGGTTGAAAAGCAAGTCGTTCCAATGTTAAGCGCTGAAGGCTCAGTTGGACTGTTTGGCGGGATTCCCCTCGGTCTCACCAGCGTGTTGGGCGTGGATGCGCTCGTCAGCGCATTCTATGTCCCCGAGTACAATGCGGGATTCAAGAAGACCGATTCGCGTTTCGCGATTGAAACGCCCGATGGGCAACTGAGGCTGGGTTACGGCGTACGCGTTGGGATTCTGGGTGAGACGATCAGCTTGCCAGGCATCTCGCTCACATGGCTCAAGCGCGACCTTCCGCGCACCAACATCCTCACACGCCCCGCCGTCTCGGACGAGATCTCTCTCCTGAACTTCGACAACAACACTGCGGCGTGGCGCTTCGTCGTCGGGAAGACGTTTGGACCTGTCGGTGTTGCCGCGGGCTATGGTAAGGACGAGTACAAATCGGAAGCCGATCTGACGTACAGTCTGGGCAGGAGCTGTGGTATCGACCAACTCTGTCCTCCCATCAGTCCGCGCGATGGTTCTTTCCACTTCGACCGCACTACGAAGGCAACGAACTTTTTTGGTGATGTCGCGGTGAATCTCGGACTGCTCAAAATCGTCGGAGAGGTTGGTAGTGTCAGCCTCGATAACGTCGACGCCGGTGATTTCTTCAATACTTTTTCCGAGTCGCCTGCCAAGTCGCGGATGTACGGCTCCGTCGGGTTTCGTTTTGGAAGGTAGGCCCTGAGTGCCAGGTGAGCGGTCGGACATGTCGCGCGATGGCGCGTTCATGCGCCGGGCGCTCGAACTCGCCCGCTTGGGGTGGGGACAGACGGCGCCGAACCCTATGG
>JACDCM010000336.1 GCA_013817545.1 Gemmatimonadaceae bacterium
CGTCATCGTCGACAAGGTGTTGCTGCCGCTGTTGGAGAAGTTCCGGAAGAGCGCACCATTCAGGCATATCATAGTGGCTACCGACGACGGTGGAGTGCCGGAGGGGATGCTCGACTACGAGACGCTGCTGTCAAGCGCGAGGGATTCGAGCGGCGAAATGCCCGAGCTGGATGAGCGAGCCGCAGCGGTGATGTGCTACACCTCCGGCACCACAGGAAAGCCGAAGGGCGTGCTGTACTCGCACCGTGCCATCGCGCTGCACACGCTTGGATCCGCGCTGGGAACCACACTGGATATTCGTGAAGCAGACACTGTGCTTGCGGTAGTACCAATGTTCCATGCAAATGCATGGGGGCTGCCGTTCACCTGTGCGATGGTGGGAGCGAAGCAGGTTTGTCCCGGACCGCATCTGGACCCTAAGAGCCTGCTCCAGCTCTTCGAGTCAGAACGAGTCACCATCACGGCGGGTGTGCCGACTATATGGCTCGGTCTGTTGCAGACGCTGGATGCCGATCCGAAGGCGTACGATCTGTCCACGATGCGGAAGTTGATCGTCGGCGGTGCGGCCGTTCCTGAATCCATGATTCGCGGTTTCCAGGAGCGACACGGCCTCTCGATAGTGCAGGCCTGGGGGATGACCGAGACAGCTCCTCTCGGCACGGTCGCCAATCTTACGCTAGGCATGACGAGTGAGTCGCAGGACGTGCAATACGCGCTTCGCGCCAGGCAGGGAACGCCCGCGCCTTTTGTGGAGATTCGTGCCCGCGGAGATAATGGCCTCGTTAGCTGGGACGGGACGAGCATGGGTGAGCTCGAGGTGCGTGGGCCGTGGGTTGCGAGCGCATACTACGATGCGCCTGATTCCGGTGACCGATTCACAGACGATGGGTGGTTCAAAACGGGAGATATCGTGTCCATCGACGGACACGGATTCGTTGAGATCCGCGACCGCGCCAAGGACTTGATAAAGTCAGGCGGCGAGTGGATAAGCTCCGTCGCTCTCGAGAATGCGCTCATGGGTCATCCCGCCGTAGCGGAAGCCGCGGTGGTGGCGGCACCGCATCCCAAGTGGCAGGAATGTCCCGTTGCGGTCGTTGTAGTGAAGCCGGGTCAGAGCGTGAGTGCGGAAGATCTTAAAACGCATCTCGCAGTTGGTTTTCCACGTTGGTGGCTGCCGCACGTGATCGAGTTCGTCACGGACATCCCGCGCACGTCCGCCGGTAAGGTTCAAAAGAGTGCGCTGCGAGAAAAATTCAGCAATTGGACGGGCGGGAGCTTCACCTGATGGCGGTTTGGTAAGGGGACTACCTCAGCACCGCATCCGCCA
Source organism: Gemmatimonadaceae bacterium (assembly GCA_013817545.1). Taxonomy (GTDB): domain Bacteria; phylum Gemmatimonadota; class Gemmatimonadetes; order Gemmatimonadales; family Gemmatimonadaceae; genus JACMME01. The sequence continues at coordinate 1,328 of JACDCM010000336.1, forward strand.
CGTACGCCACCACGGAGAGAAAGATTACTCCAGCGAGCGCCACGATTGCTATTCGCTTCCGACGCTCGCGCCGGCGGTGGGCGCTCATGCGCATTCCAGGATGCGAGCGCTTGCGTGCGAACAGCTTTTGCTCTTCGAAATGCCCTTTCGGAACGAGCACCTGGATTGGCCCCATGCCAACATTCGGCCGAGCGACCGCGACTTTCGTCGTCGTTTCGGTTGCATCGTTGGTGACGTAGTTCTTCCACGGTGTTACCGTCCGCTTTCTTCCGTCAGCGTAGATGGCGCCTTCATCCACAATCTCATAAAATGGTATCCAGGCGCCGCCGAGATCGCTGGCAGGACGAAAGAAGCCGCCCGCGGGAAACTCGCCGCTTGGCGCAACGACGAGTCCCGTATGCCATGGCTCTCCGAAGCGCTGCCGGTGTGAGGTCAGATCCCGTGGTGCCGGCGCCGCGTCCAGCGACGGCGCGCTGTGATACCAGCCGAGCAGGACGAGCTTGCGGCGACGAGCTTCCATGCTGCTCGCCTGCCATGCATCGTCCGGAATTGGATCGCCGGAATCCCCGGCGATGACGTAGCTGCTACGGGTTGTCGCGCTGATTACCACGTACTGTGAGCCAGTCTCCGGCGATTCCAGGCGCTCACCAAGCAGGAAGCCGAGAACTTCCTGGTCAGGCGCGGTCCAGATGTGGCGGCTCACTTCGCGCAACGCCCCCTGCGTTATGAAAACGGCATCGTCGATTATCGCCGCCGCTGGCAACAACGCTGGCTCCCAGAGGATGGATCGTGCTATCGGCGGGGGCAGCTGCGTCAGAGCGACGGGCTCCGTCAGGGGAGGCCGGCGTCCGCCGCCACCAAGGGCGCTGGGGAGTTCGTTCAATGGGTCGCGCAGAGACATACGGGGAATATAGACGAGGCGGTGTCCTACTGCTTCCAAACCACGAAAGTGAATGTTCCTGGCAGCTGGGCAAAACGCTTAACCCAGCTGAGAACCACATTACAGACTCAGTTCACGTTCAATCCGCAACTATGGCAGGTAGCGGAGCGATGGCCGGCCCGTTGATGACTTTGCCAAGAGGATCGAAGCGCGAGCCGTGACATGGACAGTCCCAGGTCCGCTCAGCCGTGTTCCAGTCGACGATGCACCCCAGGTGCGTGCACACCGCTGAGCGTTCGTGTACCTCGCCGAGCTCATCCCTGTACACCGCAACCTTCTTGAGGCCACGTCGAATGAGCGCTCCAGTTCCGGGCGCGAGCTCATCGGCCGAAGAGATTTCGCCTGGCGTGAGATAATCCCGGAACTGTGCCGCCACATTGAGATTTTCACGTGCGAGCTCGACTGCTGCCCGCGGTGACACTCGCTTGGGATCGTACAAGGTCTCGTACGGATTCCGGATGCCGAGAATCAGGTCAGACAGGAGCATGCCGGCAAACGTCCCATGCGTCATGCCCTGACCGGAATCACCGGTAGCGAGGTAAATGTTCGGCGCGCCGTCGGGGTTGCTGCCGATGAATGCAATCCCGTCAGCGGGCTCCAACACCTGCCCTGACCAGCGAAAAGCGACCTCGCGCGCCATGGGAAAGCGCTGGCGTGTCCAGGATTCCAACCGCGCAAACCTTTCATCCGCATCGTCCGCCTGTCCCGTCTTGTGATCTTCGCCGCCGACGAGCAGCACATCATGGCCGTCCATATGCTGAATGCGAATGTATTTGTACGGCTGCGCTGTATTCCAGTACAGCCCCGCGGTAACTGATTTCGCAGGGATACGTAGCCCGATCACGAAAGTACGGTAAGCTGACTGCTTGAGGTGCATGATCAAGTAGTCGCTGATCGGTGAGTTGGTTGCCACCACCACAGCGTTGGACCTCACCGTGTGCTTTTCACTGGTTGTTACAATAGGGCGCCTTGGCTTTCCTTCGATCTCCGCGACGTGTGTGCCCGTGAAGATCTGCCCGCCATCGCGCACAATGCATTGTGCGAGTGCATTGACGTATTTCAACGGATGAAGCTGTGCCTGACCAGGAAAGCGCAGGCTCGGTCCGGTTGGAAAGGGGAGCGGAGCTTTTTCCATACGAATCGCATCCGGGATGCCGCCACGCCCGGCGGCGGCGAGTTCCTTATCGAGAAGATCCTCTTTGTCATCCTCGCCGAGGAAGAGGTAACCATCCAGCCGCTCGAAGTCGCAATCGATTCGTTCGTCGTTGACGATGCTTTCGATGAGCTGGATGGCGGAGCGATGACTTTCGATGGCGAGACGAAGCCCCTCTTCGCCGTGCAACCGCTCGATCGAGTGAAAGCGATCGTCGATCACGAACGTCAGATGTGCCGTGGTGCGTCCTGTTTCTCCTCCACCGACCTCCCCGTCGTCGAGTACAACGACAGACTGGCCGGCGCGCGCAAGGAGATATGCCGTGGTGAGGCCGCTAATGCCGGCTCCTACGACACAGACATCTGCCGCAATATCCTCTGCTAGTGGCAGAAATTTTGGCGTAGGTGCGCTCATCCAGATCGATGTCGTGTGTCCCGAGTCACTCTGCATGAAGTTCATCCTGAAAGAAAAGTCACAACGACTGAGAATTGCAAACTCGAATTTAGGAGCCGTGCTCCGGCGGGAGCCACTGGCCTGAAGCATCAATCCGTGAGCGCGGTCACGCTGGGATGTGTGCACCGACATTGGCGGCGTTCGAAAAGCAGTTGATATGAACATAAGGAACGTTGTTGAATGCCGAGAGGAAGCGCGTTTGAGAGCTATGGCAAGCGCGCTTCCAAAGCGGCAATAACTCCGTCGGCGTCCACACCAACCGCCGAACACGCCACCAGCGTGTGGTAGATCAGATCGGCGGCCTCCTCCGCAGCGCGCGCGGCATCTCCGTCCGCGCACGCCAGCGCCAGCTCCGTCGCTTCCTCCCCCAGCTTCTTCAAACGCAGATTGCGATCGCTCAGAAGGCGGGCTGTGTAGCTGCTTTCGGGCTGTTCGCTTGCTCGGGAGGCGATCACACGTGCCAGCGCCGCGATTACAGGTGGAGCATCGAAGCAGCTGTAGGCATTGGTGTGACACGACGGTCCGGACGGAAGCACTCGGGCCAGTATCGAATCCGAGTCACAGTCAGCGTGCAATGACAAGAGCTTCTGCGTGTTCCCGCTGGTTGCGCCCTTTTTCCAGAGTTGGCCGCGACTGCGCGACCAGTACCACATTTCACCGAAGGCTAGCGTGTGCTCGAGCGCCTCGTGCGTAGCGAACGCGAGCATCAGCACTTCACCGGTGCGCGCATGCTGCGTGACCACCGGAAGGATGCCACCGCTCTTCGAGAAATCGAGAGATTTGAGTTGTTCAGTGGTGGTGAGGATCATGGATCTCCTCCGAGGAGCGTGCGAAC
>JACDCM010000337.1 GCA_013817545.1 Gemmatimonadaceae bacterium
GCTGACAACACTACGAGCTGCATGGGAGAGCGAGTGCCAATGCGAGTCTCGGTTCAAGTAGCTGGGCGAGCAGCAGTCGAGGAAGCGCGGGACAAACACGAAGTTTGGGCGAAGAATTGTCGGAGCCAAGGATACTTATCTCTAGAAAAGGACGGAATGACAGGATACCCGGGACGGAACAGCTCTTCATTCACAACCATCCCCATCCCGAAATCCTGTCATCTGGTAAAAAACAATGAACCAATCCAGGGTCTGCGGCTATTTCCAGTATATCGGTTGTTTGCAGTACATCGCGTGTTTAACCCGATTGGAAGCACTGCCACCGAGGCGCTCTCAGGCTCGCGGCGTGATTCACCAGGTTGACTAAACTGACCACTAAGACGTTGCTATCCATTGTAGTTCCGGCACTTGATGAAGCCACCACAATCCCTCTTTTGCTGACGGATTTGCGTGATCTCCGTGTTTCCCATGAAATCATTGTTGTTGACGGCGGGAGCACAGATACGACAGCGCGCATCGCGGCTGAATGCGGAGCGCGCGTAGTGCTGGCCCCCAGCGGGCGCGGCTTTCAGCTCCGTGCTGGAGCGAGTGCTGCAACAGCCGAGCTACTCTGGTTCCTGCACGCGGATGTGCGCGTTGGACCGGATGTCCTGCGCGCCGTGGAGCGGATCGCGGAGAGCGGTGAGCGCGGCGCTTTTGCGTTCAGGCTCGCGATCGACTCGCCTGGGGCCTCCTATCGGTTGCTGGAACGGCTTGCGAATCTGCGGTCGCGCCGGTTGAGTTTGCCCTATGGGGATCAGAGCCTGCTAGTTGCGCGTGCAGACTATGACTCCGCGGGTGGTTTCCCCCCCATTCCCATCATGGAAGATGTAGCGCTGGTAAGGGCGCTGAGGCGAATTACTTCGGTTAGTATGCTTGATTCCGCTGTTCGCGTTTCTTCTCGGCGCTGGCAGCGCGATGGTGTTTTCCGTAGCACAGTGCGAAACTCCTTGCTGCTCGCGGCGTACATGCTAGGCGCGCCACCAGGATGGATCGCGGCGCTGTACAGACCTCACAGCTCGAATGCTTCCCCGGATAAAACTGCATCATGAGTCAACGGCTCCATGCAACACCGACGATCTCGAAGGCCCGCATTTTCTGGCCGGCCTTTGGAGTTGTGCTTTTTCTCGACATCGTCACGAAATATCTCGCGGTTCGGATGCTTCCCGCGGTGCACGTGCCGCATCCGGTAATAGGCGACCTGCTTCGCTTCACGCTCGCCTACAACCGCGGCGCGGCTTTTGGCACTCATGTTGGCGAATGGTCACGCTGGGTCTTTACCGCTGTAGCGATCTTGGTGCTGGTCTTTCTGGCGCAGGCGTATCGCGACACGAACATTGCCGACAGGCTGCGAGCTCTGGCGCTGGGGCTCGTGTGTGGTGGTGCGGTTGGCAACGTCATCGACCGGCTTCGCTCCGAACTGGGGGTCATCGACTTCATCGACATCGGCATTGGCTCGGCGCGGTGGTATACCTTCAATATCGCCGACATGGGAGTGAGCATTGGCGCGATGCTGCTAGCGTGGTCGTTCTGGCAAGAAGGGAAAAAAGGTGAGGCACGGGGTTGATCGCGGATTAACGGGAATCGGGATCGTATTGGGATTGCGGATTACCGAATGCGATACGATCTGAAGGGGATTCCGCCACCGCTCATCCGCACCCGCTGTCTGCATCCGACATGAGCTTCCCGATTCCCGATTCCCGAAATCCGCAATCCCGGCTCTGCTCTTGCAACCCCCCACTATTGATGCGCTCCGTCCAGGACAAATATCTCCCGCCCGATCACGACGCTTTCGTAGCGGCTGAGCCGCCGACCGGTCGTGTGATCGTGATTGCGCCCACGCGCGCCGCATGTGAAACGATCGAACTGGCGATGGCGCTGCACGTGAACACTCTGCTGGAGCGCGAGCATGGCGACGAAATTCGGGCACTCGCCGCGGCGGGAAAAGGATTCGGGATCGTCGCGGGCACTGGCACAGGCAAGACACTGGCTGTCCGGCCGATAGCTGAGACGATTCTCGGAACGACGGAGCTGAAGGTAGGCGTAGTCAACCGCGAGCGTGAAGCAACGCCGGAAACGCCGACCTGGAACGTGGTGATCATCACGACCGGAATAGCGCGCAGGTGGTTCGAAGACGGAGATCTGCTGCCACGCGACACGCTGGTAGTGGACGAGATCCATCAAACATCCGCGGAGCTGGAGTTGTGTCTCGCACTCGGCAAGCGCGTGGGCTGCCGGTTCATATGGCTCTCAGCTACCGTGGACCCAGCGTTCTATGCGCGGTATCTGGGATCGGCGGCAGTTTTGGAGACCACCTCGTTCGATCCCACAAGAGCGGCCAAGGTATATGTAATTCCCAAGGAGCCGCGGGAGTTTCTCGACGAACACTTCCTGCGAGACGTGTATCGACAACGGCGAGGGGTCGGGGCGTTTCTCCCCACGCGAGCGGGCGTCGAGCAGGTCGCGGCGGATGTGCGCCTTCGGGCGCCGCGCATAGAAACGGCGTTTTACCACGGCGGCGAACCGATTCGGGTAATCCGGCCGTTTCTCGAGGATGATGTCCGGAAGCCGTACCTACTGGCGATGACCGCCGCTGGTCAGAGCGCGCTGAACGTGCGCGGGCTGGATACTGTCGTAATCGATGACAAGCGCTTTTCCAACATCATCGAAGGTGGCAAGAACGTGCTCACGCGGCTCCATCTTGGCGCCAATGAGATTCTACAGATGGCTGGCCGGGTGCATGGCCGTGTGGAAGGCGGTCGCGTCTACATCCTGTCGGATCGCAACATCGTCTTCAGCGCTCTCCGGCCGACTGAGCCGGAATTTCAGCTCGCGGGCGATTCCGAGCGTGTGGCGATGACATGCGCCGCGTTGGGAGTGCGAGCCGACGAGCTGGACCTTCCAGTGCCACTCGACAAGACTGCCTATCGAAACGCGGTGACGCTTCTGGAACAGCGCGGGATCATCGAGAATGGCCGGTTATCGGGGTATGGCAAGGCCGTGGAAGCGCTTCCTGTCGAGCGAGCGTGGGCGGAGTTGCTCGTGCATGCCGATGACGCTCTGGTGCCGTTCGTCGCCATAATGAGCGGGATCGAATCCCTGCATCGAATGACCCGCGAGGAGCGCATGCTCGACGGCCTTATTCTCCCAGGCAGCGACCATCTCACCGCATACAATCTTTACGCGGAGGCTTACACTCGGGCCGGCTACATCGGCGAGGTGTACGGCCTCCCCCGGCATCTCTTCGATGCGGAGGTTGTGGAGACGTGGGCGGAAGAACGCGGAGCGCTCGTCAAGGCAATAGAGGACGCGGCCCTGGGTACGGCGAGCGTTTACCGAGCCCTTGGGTTGCCGCTGCCCCAGAAACTTCGTATTGCGAACGACGCAACACTGCGAGCCTTCGCAGAGCTGCTTGCGCGGTTCATGCCGTTCGAACTGGTGATCGACGAGCAGACACGTGACGGCTCGGAAGCGCGAGTATCGAAAACGAGTGTCTGTGGGCGATACGGCGCCATCTCCGGCGAGCTCCGGTACTTTGCGGACCGCTCGGGAGTGCCCCGCGCCTCGATAGAAGGGACGGAGATTCCGTACGGCGTAATTCGAAAGTATGCGCAACGTGGAGCCGCCGAGCTTACCTACGAGCCTGAGCGGAAGCGTTCGCCACTCGCTCTCCGCCGTACCGTCGAATTTTTCGGCTTCGAGCTCGAACGGGAAGTGGAAGCCGTTGACCACTGGCCCGCCGATCTCGCGCCTCGGGCGCGGCACGTGCTCGCTGAATCCGTGGCACGGTGGGAGGCTCGGCACCATGCGGTAAAGCGCAACCGCGCCGCCGTGGAAGAGCTGCGCGAGGTGTACCGCCGGTCGGGCGGCCTCACCCCAAAACTTGGTGTACCGGAGCTCACCCGGATATACGAAGACAGGCTCGCTGAGGTAGGGTCACTGGAGGATTTTCGCGCGACGGATCTGTCGATCGACGCGGACGCTATCGTGCCGCGAGAGGAGCGCGAGCGGTATCTGGCGCTACCTGGCAGTGTCGAGGTGCGTGGCCGTGAAGTGGAAATCCACTACGATGTGGAAGGCGATTCCGTCGGGGTAGCGCGTCTCAAGCTTCCGGAGAAGATTGCGCGCACGCTTACCGAACAGGAGCTGCCCGTTCTCGACAGACCATTGCGATTCGCTGTAATGCGTGGCCAACGAGGCAGCGTGCGTGCGAGCACTTTACCGGAACTCCAGGAGTTGCTGGATGAGCCCTGGACACCTCACGAGCTCATGGAGGACAGCCAGCGCGACAGTAACGGAAGGCGGCCGGCTGATCGCGGACAGGACGCTGGAAGAAAGTCTCGCCGCGTGCGCGCATCAGGCTTCCGGGAACGTACGTCTGGAGGCGCTCGTGGCGATCGAAAGGGAAATGGAAGCTCCGTCAAGCGCGGCGGTAGAAATAAGCCTCGCCGGCGACGCTAGGGCGGGCGCCAGGAATCAGGGACCATGTTATTCTGACCCGCCATCCCCCATCCGCAATCGCGATCCGCAATCCGTAATCCTCAATTCGAATTCGTCACGAATTCCGGATCGTGGACCACATTGTACTTCTCCTCTCGAAAGGGCACGAAGCCGCGTTTGATGTAGTTTGGCAACGCGGCCCTGTTGTCGAGAGTACAGGTGTGAAG
>JACDCM010000338.1 GCA_013817545.1 Gemmatimonadaceae bacterium
TGCGATCCTTGTGGTCGCCGCAGTCGGGGCATGGATCTATATGCGCACGCAACGCTCCGAGGAGCAGCGCGCCGAGCAGATGCTGAACCAGGCAAGGCAATCGATGGCTGCCGGGAACACTGCTTTAGCTCAGAGCGACCTGGACAAGGTAGTCAAGCGGTATCCCGACGCAGCCGCAGGACGGCAGGCCGTACTGCTTCTTTCCGAAGTCTTGTACCGCGGCGGAAAGTTCGAACAAGGCATCACAGAACTTAAAAAAGTGGCGGATGTTCGTTCCAACGACGGACTTTCTGCTGTTGCCGAGGGTCAGATCGCCGCTGGTTACGAGGAGCTCAAGAAATTTGTGGAGGCAGCCGATCACTATCAGAAAGCGGCGAGCCTGGCGCGCTTCGATATGGATCGCGATCTGTTCCTTGCGTCGGCCGGCCGCGCATTCACGGCAGCTGGTAATCAGGATGCCGCCAGGAAGATCTGGAGCGATCTGGCTGCAGACGAAGCCGGCGCTGTGGCTGGAGAAGCCCGGGTGCGACTAGGTGAGCTGAATGCCAGGACCGCAGGCGCGAGGTAGGAAAGCTCGAATTCTCGTGCGACCTCGCTTTGACTCTGCTTTAGAATCGCCATAAACCCTTCGCTGAAGGTCCACCGCCGGATCTGGGGCAGTCGAGGCGACACACTTTAGCGACAAATTCCCAGTTACCGCGCGATGGAAACGCAAGTTCTCTTTGCTCTTGAGGGCTCTGCATACCCGGCCGAGGCTCGGCTGCAGGATTACTGTGCTTCGTTATTACGCAGCTAGGCTTTGCATTAAAAGATCATTTGTGACTATCGCCTTATAGACGGAAGCTGTTGCCTGCTCGCGTGTTGGAATGATGAGGGCTGACAGGGGCCGTTATTATCATGCGTAAGTCCGCAGCAATTCGTGATTCGACGCAGCATAAGATGGATGTATAATTGGCGTTAGCTCGTCCTCAAGGAGCGACATGGCGGACAGTTCCATGGGATCCGCGCTCGAACGCGCGGAGCAGCTGGTCGTTGAGGTAACCGTCCGGAACCTCGACCGCTCGTTGGCTCTCTATACCGCGCTCGGGTTTGCTCTCGAGCGGCGCGACGGCGGGTTCGCGGCGCTCCGGTGGGGCGACCGTCGGCTGTTTTTGGATGAGCGCGCCGACCTTCCCGGGCTTCCCGGGCCATCGCGCGCCAATATCCGCATTGTCGTCGCAGATGTGGATGCGGTTTGGGCGCGCGTTCAATCGCTCGGGCTGACGATTGATCGTCCCATTGCGGATCGCCACTACGGCCTTCGCGACTTCACAGTGCGCGACCCGGGCGGCTTCGGTCTGCGTTTCGCAAGTACGCTCGCGGTCGGTGTTCAGCTACCGGCGAGCTAACAACGCGTTGCAGCAGGCGGCGCGGGATTTCGGAAGCGGCTTGCTCGCTGCGCTCGCTGCCGCAATTATCTGGGTGCGCCGCAGCTGAACGCGAGAGCGTTAGGCCGCGACCCGGCCTCCATGAAACCTCATTGTTCAACCGTTGGGCGACGCGGACGCGTAGCGGCGACTTGTCTGGACGGTCTCCGGAGCGAGGCGTACCTTGTCACGCTGGACTGGAATTCCTAGCCGAATTGAGCTTCTCGTCAACCAACGAGTAGGCCCGGCCCAGAACGCAACGTCACGCTGCACACTGAACAGCGGAGCGCATGGCTGAAATCACCGAGCACCTCTCCACTGCTCTCGCCGACCGCTACCGCATCGAGCGTCGACTCGGCGAAGGCGGCATGGCCACCGTCTATCTCGCCGAGGATCTGAAGCACGACCGCAAGGTGGCGCTGAAGGTCCTGCGGCCCGAGCTCGGCGCCCTGCTCGGCGCCGACCGCTTCGTGCAGGAGATCAAGACCACGGCGCAACTCCAGCACCCGCACATCCTGCCGTTATACGACAGTGGCAGCACGACAGCGGCACACGGCGGCGGCACGGGGTTCCTGTATTACGTGATGCCGTACATCCAAGGGGAAACGCTCAGGGAGAGGCTCAATCGCGAGCAGCAGCTCGGCATCGACGAAGCGGTGACGATCACCACCGAGGTGGCGGACGCGTTGCAGTACGCGCACGAGCAAGGTGTGATTCACCGGGACATCAAGCCCGAGAACATTCTCCTGCGCAACGGCCGCGCGATCGTCGCGGACTTCGGCATTGCGCTGGCGGTGAGCGCGGCGGCCGGCGGGCGGATGACGGAGACGGGCTTGTCGTTGGGCACGCCGCGCTACATGTCGCCCGAGCAGGCGACGGCCGACAAGCACGTCACCAACCGTTCGGACATCTACTCGCTCGGCTCCGTATTGTACGAATTGCTGACGGGCGACCCGCCGCACACCGGGTCGTCGGCGCAGGTGATCATCCTGAAGATCGTGTCGGACGTGGCCCGCCCGGTCAGGGAGTTGCGCAGGGCGGTCCCGCCGCACGTCGCGGCAGCGCTCGCGATGGCATTGGAGAAGCTCCCGGCGGACCGCTTCGACAGCGCGAAGGCGTTTGCCGACGCGCTTCGCAATCCGGCCTTCACGTTGCCGGTCGCGACTGCCAAGACCGTCGGTGCCGCGGGTCTGACTTCCCGTCGGGTCGCCCTGCCCGCCTTGGTGGCCTTCGGCCTGCTGGCTATCGCGATCGCCGCCTGGGGCTGGATTCGCCCGAGTCGAACGACGTCCGTCGCCCGGTATCCAACTACACTTGGCGCGCTCGGTGCCCTCGATGGAATCACGTTCGCGGTCGAGGCAGCTCTCTCACCCGACGGAGCGTCACTGGTATTCCGCAGTCCGCTGACCGGACCGGGCCAACTCTACGTCAAGCGCCGGGACGAAGTGGTCGCGCGGCCGCTGTCCGGCACGGAAGGTGGCTCGGGACCGTTCTTCTCTCCCGACGGTGCGTGGATCGGATTCGTCGCAAACGGCCAACTGCGGCGGATCCCGAGCACGGGCGGGGCGTCCCTCAAGCTCGCGGACTCCGTCGACCCGACCTACAACCGCGCAGCGTGGCTGGAAGACGGTTCGATTGTCTACTACGACGCCACGAACCGCACGCTCCGCCGCCTCGGTTCGGGAGACGCCACATCGAAGGTGATCGTCTCGTCTGCGATGCTCGGCGGGCGCTTCCCGTGGTTGCCCACGCCGCTTCCTGCCTCGCGCGGCGTCCTGTTCACGGCCCATCTCACGCAATGCGTGGGACCCTCCAGCTGTCGTCCGAGCCGAGTGTACGTATTCGACGTGCGCCGAGATACCGTTCGCGCGCTCTTCGACGACGCCATCGGTGCCTGGTACGTTCCCACCGGACACGTGCTGTACCTCACTAGCGCTGGCACTCTCATGGCCGCGCCTTGGGACAACGAGGCGCTTGCCCCTACCGGTCGGCCGGTGGCTGTTCTTGACGGAATTCAGGCTCCGGGATTCCTGGTTTCGGGCGAGGGGACCGCGTATTACCTGCTCGGGCGCCAGCAATTCGCGCCTGCTCCAGTGCCTAATGCCGCCGTCGTGTGGGTGGATCGAACCGGGCACGTCGAGCCGGTTGATTCCTCGTGGCAGGTGAATACGGGGGGCGTGTACAGCGGGCTTCTGGAGACTGACTGGGGACTCGCCCTGTCGCCGGACGGACGGCGCATCGCACTCACGCTGCTTACCGATCTTGGCACGGATATCTGGATCAAGCAGGTACCCAGAGGGCCGGTGTCACGGCTCACGCTGCACGCCGGTGCAGACCGATCGCCCTCGTGGACGCCTGACGGGCGAGCCATCACGTTTCTCTCGGACCGGCCCATCTGGACCGGTACGACTCGGAAGGTGAACCCGTTCAACGTCTGGGAGCAGGCCGCTGACGGTACCGGCGAACCCAGGCTGCTCTGGGGAAAAGATGCTCCGACCGACGCGTTCCGGAGTCCTGACGGCCGGTGGATCGTGCTCGGCGCCACCAGGTCGACAGGGGCTTCGGAACAGGGGGAGATTCTCGCGGCGCAGCCGGGAGTGGACAGCCTGGCGCGCGGCGTAGTGGCGACGGGATACGATGAGAGGGGCGCGGCGCTGTCGCCGGATTCCCGCTGGCTCGCGTACGTGTCGAACGAGCAGGGCGCGAACGAGGTGTTCGTCCGCCCGTTTCCAGACGTGAACGGTGGCAAGTGGCAAGTCTCGAGCGGCGGTGGCAGTGCTCCGCTCTGGGCGCACAACGGGCGCGAGCTGTTCTACGCCGCCAACGGGAAGATGCATGTCGTGAGGATCAATCCGGGTCCGCCCTTCTCGGCGGAACCACCCCGCGTCTTGTTCACGATCCCAGACCGCGTCCGCGCGGGAGCGGTGGTCAGGGGGACGTTTGCAATCACGCCTGACGATCAACGGTTTCTCATGGTGCGAGACAATAGTTGGGGAGACATGGCGGGGACGCCGACGCTCGTGGTGGTGCAGAGCTTCTTCGACGAGCTGCGGGCGAAGCTGAAGAGGTGATGCGCTGTGCTTCGACGACTGCGCCTAGCGCTCACTGGGCGGGATCCGATCGGCCGCCTCGCTGCTGAAGACCTCACGGCTCTGGCCGCGAACACGCCGAGCATCGCGACCAGCCGGCCTTCTATGAGGCCGGATTTGTCAAGCCTTCCGGTGATTGATACACGAATACTACACGGCTCTTCGCCGTCGGTCTTCACCTCTTATCGCGCGCCCGAGCCGGTTG
>JACDCM010000339.1 GCA_013817545.1 Gemmatimonadaceae bacterium
CGCTTCCACCCAACGCGCTGGCATGAAGCCCGTCGCCCACATTCCGATCTGGGGATCGGGTCCAACGCTGAAACGGTTAGCGCTGGTCATCAGAAGCCGGCCACCGGGCCGCAAGACGCGGTATGCTTCTCCCATTGCCCGTCGCTGGTCGCTGACATTCTCCACCACCGAGTCTGCTGCCGCCACATCGAATGCTGCCGTCGCGAACGGTAGTGCCTCCGCGCACGCACATACCAGCGGGATATCCTGTCCCGCCTCCATAAGGCGCTTTCTCCCCACCATGAGCCAGCGGAGCGCGATGTCGATGCCTATCACGTCGCGGTAACGTTTGGAAGCCGCGATGAGCAGCGGCGCGGTTCCGCACCCTATTTCGAGCAGTTGCTTCGCCGCTGGGTTCGCTGGCGCCGCTCCTTCCCATTGCTCGAGCGCGGACTCGGCACGTGGAACGGCGGCCAGCAGCCCCTGTGTGAACGAAAGCGCCTGCGCGCGCGTTACCACCGCGGTCGTGCTGTAGTAGTACTCAACAAGGCCAGCAAAATCGAGATCATCGAACCGTTCGGCCAGCGCACGCGCTTTGGCGCGATCAGACTCCATATCGATGTACGGATCCGAAAAGACGCGCAGATCGGGGACGCCGAGGATCACTGGAAAGCGGTGCAGGCACTGCGCGCAGACGAGCTCGTCGTTCCCCTCCCGTAGCTCGCCGCGGCACAAAGGACAGCAAAGCTCTAGTGCACCCAGGTTCACGCCCGCGCCTCCGATAATGGCGCAAGCTCGCCCGGATTGCTGGTCAGGTATCCCGCAAGCTCCCCACACGACCATGCAATCGCCAGTACGGTGAGGCTCGGAAGTGCAATCAGAAATCGGGCGGCGTGCCGCCGCTTTCGCGCTACCACCAAAGCGACGCGCAGTATGAGAAGCAAAGGCAGGACGGCCGACGCCGCGGCGAGGGCGAAGCGCGTGGCGAATCCTGCAGTCGCGACGCGAGTTCCAGCGTACGCCCGCGCGTGTTGAAACCGCTCGTGCATCAGGTCTGCCAGCCGCACAGGGCGATGATGCCGGACGACGAGCCTGGGCGATTGCCAAAGGGGCTCCCCCTGATCCCGCAGGGCCGAATGCACTATGTGCTCGTGGAATTCGACGGCCCAGGTCGCACGAACTGCATGGAGTGCCGAAGTCCTGTACGACACATTCACATCGCTCAGGGAATTTGCGGGGCCTTCCGTCATTGGATTCATGTACCGGCCATAATCCGCAAGGTACACCGCCCACTCCGCCGCAGACTTACCAACCTTCTTCTCCACCACGCCTCCGATCGTCGCCAGCTTCCCTGAGTGTGCCGATATGATCGCGGAGCACCAGTCAGAGTCTGGTATGCACTGCGCCTCCGTCAGAGCGAGGATCTCGCCGGACGCGGCGTCGCAGCCCAGCGCGCGCAAACCGGCATGGCTGGCAACGGCAGTTGGCTCAATGAAGCGGACACTCGGAAATCCTGCCGCGAAATTGCTCACGCTTCCGAACGTATACGGCCATGGAACAACGACCTCGATCGCGCCTGAAGCATTAATCTGCGATGCCAGCGCGTCCAGGCAGTTTCTGAGAACGTCAGGCCCGCCAAAAGGCACAACGACGACCGTGAGCGCGACATGATCGACTGCGGCTGGTGTGGAGGCACCGGCGTCCGACTGTATGCCGCGTGACCTCGACTCGACAGCCGCTGGCTGCTGGCGCCTAACAGTCATCTGCCATTCCCTGCATGGAGCTGCCGAGGGACAAGGCGATTGGTTGATTCGAGATACTTCCGGAACCGATCGACATCGTCTCGAGATGCGTCCCGGCGCGCCAGATCACGCTGCTCGAGTGAATCAGAGAGTAGATCGTACAGCTCGATTCGCCCATCACCGTTCAGAATGAAGTGATGTCGCGCCGTGATGAGCGAAGACATGTCGCCCTTGCTATTGGGAAACCAATCCGGCTGGCTCTTGTTATACTGCAGCTCGGAGAGAATCGTATCAGCGGGCGCACCGTCTGAGACGGTCCAGTGTCTGTTCAGCGCATGGCCGGGTAGCTCGTCGGTTCGGTCCCCTCCTATCAGGCTCAATATCGTAGCCGCTATGTCGCGAGTACTAACGGGTGACTCGACGGTCATTCCGGCTGGTACTTTAGCCGGGAAAACCACAACGAGCGGAACGTGCAGCGCCTCATGGTAGAGGCTAATGGCGTGACCGAGGAGTTGATGCTCGCCAAACTCCTCCCCATGATCTGACGTGATGATCACGATGGTGTTGCGCAACTCTCCCCTCGCGTCGAGCGAGTCCAGCAGGCTTCCTACCTGGCCGTCGAGATGCGCTATTGCGCCGTCATACGCGTCCAGCTCCGGCTGAGCCTCTTCCCGCGAAATTGGCTTCCCATTCTTGAGGAAGTGGTTGTCGCGCGGCCTGTTGGTCGACCGGAAAACCGTGTCGAATGGTGCCGGCGGATCGTACTCGCCGTGGGCGTCGAAATAGTTTACAAACGCGAAAAAGGGCCGACGCTCTTTCTTGGAAAGCCAGCTCAGGAAATCCTGATTCAGTTGGTCAGCTTCTCTGCCACCAAACCATTTAAGATGGCCGGTGCGCAGTCGCACCGTTGTCGAATTCAGCAGTCCAGCGCCCCATGCCGAGCTCGTCAGCAGCCCGCCCAGATCAGCCGCATAATCCTTGTAGAGGGAGAAGCCGCGATCGAGTCCCGATTCACGGCTGGCGTAGATGTAGTTTCCAACGAATCCACCGGTCAGATATCCGCGCGAACCCAACACTTCCGCGAGGGTCGGTTGGTCACTGCCCAGCGGCGTGAGGAAGTTGACCGCTATCTCTCGGGGCCAGCGTCCGGTGAACATGCTGGCATGCGAAGGAAGCGTCCACGACGCCGGACTGCTGGCACGCCGAAACTGCACTCCACGTTGCGCAAAGCGGGCGAGTCGAGGGGTCGTAGGTCTGCTGTACCCGTTGAGGCTCACGTGAGACCCACCCACGGTATCCAGAATGATCAGCAAAACGTTGGGGGCGCCCTCAACGGCGTTTGGAAGCGCCGCTACCATTCTCCTTTCACGCAAGGCACGATAGCCATTGAGTCCAACGGCGAGCGCAGCCACCAGGGCTACTGCTGGCCAGAGAGTGACGCGGACCATTCGGTGAAAGCGATCGCTTCCTGCGGCCAGCCGGCCAGCCTGAAAAGCCACTCCCAGCGATAAGAGGACGCGTGCAAGCAGATGCACCCGCGGCAGGAACCGGAGGAATGCCATCAATACAAGCACCATGAAAACCATCACCGCGATTCTTATCTGCACTTCGGGGCGCTGGCGGCGCAATACTAACCACAGAACGAGCGCCGGCAGCGCAAACAACACCAAATTCGATACTGCAGCCATCCAGATGAGCTGAGGATTTCGATGCGTGTAAGTCCCCAACAACTGCATCTCTACGCCGAGGATCACAGCCTCGCCCAGTCCGGTGAGCAGGGCCGACAGCATACCAATGCGCCATATTCCCACAGGCTTTGTCACGGACGTCAGGAAATATATCCCAGACCGCTCAGCCTCTGGCGGATGATCTCTTCCCCTTCCGCGGTCATACCGCTGTCCACAGGCGCCATCGGCGTCATTCCGGCAATAAGAGAGCGTCCCTGCATTGTGGGCGCGATATCGTAGCCGCCGAGCTCCAGGAGGGTGGGCGCGATGTCGAGCAGATGCGCGCCTTCAATCTCGCCTTGAAGAGGACTGTTGGATGCCGCGAGAATGAACGCACCGAACTGCGCATGATTGCAATCGTCCGGGCCAGTATCGTTCTCCTGAACGTGCAATGTCGAATACCCAACACCGCCAATTGAACGCCAGGCCAGCGCTCCAAAATGCACGATCAGATCGGGAGCTACGTTCCGCACTGTGCGGTAGACTTCCTCCGGAATGAAAGCGAGAGTTCCCAGCTGCTTTCCCTGCTCATCGACCGTCTTTTCGAACATCTCCTTGATCTCGTCACGGAAGCGATTGTAGTCTCCCGGCTCGATCACACCCTTTGGCTCGCGCCCTTTGACATTGAAGAAAACGCGTGCGTAGTAACCACCCTCGCTCCAGACCTTGGTCTTCTCCCAGTTGACGTCGAGCTTGCTGAACGAGGTTACTTCCTTGGGATAGGAGTTCAACACCAGGAGCCCCTCCCGAACGAGCCACTCGTTCACGCAAAAGCCACCGTCCAGAGGGCGTGCGCCGTGGTCCGACACGACCAGAATTGCGGTGTCCTCGCTCAGTACTTCGAATATTCGTCCCAGCTCGTGATCCAGATACAGATAGTAATCCTTGATCACATCCTCGTACGGATTGCCGGCGACGTACTGCACGTGCCTGGGATCGCAGTATTTCCAGAAGCCGTGATGTAGTCTGTCCAGTCCGATTTCCACGAACTGGAAGTAGTCCCAATCACTATTCTGCAGGTAGTGGCGAATGACCTCGAAATGCTTCCTGGTCATTTCGTAGATTTCATCCTTGAGCCAGTCCTTGTTGGGGGTGCGAAACCCCTTCACATCAACTGGATAATCGCCAACCAGACGGGCGATCTCCTCTTTAACGCCCGCGGGATGCGTGTACATGTCGGTTGTCGTGTTGGGCGTCAGGAAACAACCAACCGAGATCCCGTTGACCTTGCGCGGCGGATACGC
>JACDCM010000057.1 GCA_013817545.1 Gemmatimonadaceae bacterium
TCTTCATGGTGGCCAGGTACGCCTTTTCCTTGGTCGTTGCGAACTTCGGGATCGCGATCGCGGCAAGAATGCCGATAATCACGACAACGATCAAAAGCTCGACGAGCGTGAAACCCTTCCGTGTGTTACGTAGCATTTGAAGCTCCTATTGGTGGACAGCGGGTTTGTCGCGGGCATCGTTGCCTGCGCACGACTACATGTAAAGCAGAGGTGAGGCCAAACGCATGCGGATTTGTAACTGCCAACGGGCTAAGCGTTTAGCGAGCGATCCGCCGCGCAGGGCCATGTCCGGACGGTTGCGGTTCGCAAGAAGCATCGCGATCTGCAACGCGACCGTATGGTAAGAAACGTTGCGATCGAGAGAGAACCGAAAGCTTGCTGGCCGGAGCGTTATGTCGCGTTATTCGGCTGCCTTACTACACTTACCCCACTTTCGCTGCGGAGCGTAGCATAACCCCGGGGCGAGTTATCATTCGCCACCTTCGGTTCGGAAGCAATCAGGAGCACTATCGCGGCGAATCCGCATTACATCGGGAGGACTGACGAAAAAGTGCCAAGACTATGTGGGCTATCTGCTCCGCTAGCCGATGAGCAAGCTCTCTCTGATGCTGGTCGGTGCACTGCTTCTCCAGGCAAGCCCTCTCTATCCCATTCTCGCTACTCCGGCCGGACCGAGGCGGTCTGGCTGGTAATCACAATGACTTTCGCTGGGTACTAACGATTCAACGCAGCGGAAATGACGGCTCATGCCGATCATGCGCTGCCACGATGCAAGAAGGGCCAGGCGAATCGCCTGGCCCTTCATGCTGTCAACCCAGAAGGGGCTTAGCTGCAGAACGGAACTCCATCTTTCTGCGGAGCTACGACGGAACCACCAACCTGCACTTCGCACTTCTTCGTGCCGGTCAGCGAGTGGGTCGCTGGGGCTGCATAGCCAGCTGAACCGGTTGTCGAAAGGGTGATCGCACCGATCAGAACATTCTTCGACGCCGTGAAGCCCATGGCGGCTGTGTCGGTGGTGTAAGCCTGGTTATCGGAGAAGTAGCCTTCCTGCGCGGTGACGAGGTTGCGAAGGTCGGTCTTCATGGTGGCCAGGTACGCCTTTTCCTTGGTCGTTGCGAACTTCGGGATCGCGATCGCGGCAAGAATGCCGATAATCACGACAACGATCAAAAGCTCGACGAGCGTGAAACCCTTCCGTGTGTTGCGAAGCATCGTGGTGTCCTTGTTGTGGAGTGGAGGTGGGCGCCAGTCAGATTGCCGCCGCATGGTGTCTTGTAAAGCACGCCCGGTACCAAACCTTCGATTGCAACAGAAGTGGCGGCATTACAATAAGTTGACGAGCACCTCGCTTCGGGGTAACGCGATTCCGAATGTTGCGAAATGCACGGGCAGTCGCGAACTGCAACTCCACTCCGTCAGGTGTTTACCGGCTCCAGGCGCTTAAGAGGGAATCCCGCGAAAGCGGGACGAACTCTGGCGCCGCGCCCGCCTGTGAGGATCGCGGTTTTAACAAATACACCGGGCGGTTCGGGTATCGCTTTAATAGTAGAGTGTCCCGCTCGTGCAGATCCCGCGCATATGTGTTCTCTCCGCCGCGAGCCAGGAGCAGAGGCGCGAGTAGTGTGAAGCCGGCGCTGTCCTCCCTGATTCTCTGCGCACAACGAGGTGAATACGTGCTTCCCGGGAGTACGCGTTCAGAGCGGTCACTGGACAGCATCGTTGGGACAACGCGCGCTGAATCTCGCAGCAGCGGCCGAAGGACGGCCATGGAAGCAGCACCGCGAATGTTCGAGCCCTCCAGCGCTGTAATGGCTTCATCGAGCCGACATGTGTCAACTTTCCTGTAAAGCAGCTCCGACCGAGGACGACCGAGGCCAAGAGACCACATGCGCGCTACGAGCTGAGACCCCCAACTCTCCCGCACCAGCACTACGGCATCTCTCACTCCGGCCGCCGCGGCCGCGCTGTCCGCGTCCCAGCGAAGAGGCAGCAGTCCGGCGCTGTATTGCTGCGCTCGAGTGGGAAGGGCGAATACAGTCGCCATACCCACAGCGATCAGCATGGAGAAGACCGCGCTTCTATAGAGTAGACCCTCCCCGAATCTCTCTCGAATGAGAAATGGCAGTCGCGCCGTCCAGAGCGCGAGGATCGCGGTAAGAGGAAATACGAATCGCGGACCGAGGTAGAATCCATCGTGCCAGTACGCGAAGTACAGCCCAAGCAGGAGACCAGCGCTGCACATCAAATACCGGTCAAAAGCGTCCAGCTTCCGCGTCAGCGCCAACGCCAGGATAGCGGGCACGAGCGACGGCACGGGCGTCTCGAACATGTAGTGTTGCAAGCGAAGCAGGTAGAGATTTATCAGCTCCACCCCCCGCGAGGGTGTATGGGAGTCACCCCAGGGAGGAGTGTGAAACCCGAGATCATGGCCTTTCCCCCACAACACCTCGTAACCGAAGAGCAGCGGCGCGCCGGTTGTCCGGACGTTGACCCACATTACCACCAGCATCGGAATCATCACACCGATCCCCGCGGCCACGACGTCAACCCAGCGCGTCCGGTCCCGCAAGGCGCGCACGAGGTACCAACCGCCGGCCGGAAGCGCGAACGCAAATGCGTCGACAGGACGGATTGCCGCCGCCATCCCAAACGCCAGTCCGCTTACCAGCGCCGCACCGGGTCGGCGAAACGGTGAGCTGACTACGTACGCAAGAGCGGTCATGGCGATGATGAGCCACATGAGCGTCGTAACGTGGTTCATGTGCGACCCTGACATGAACGCGACGAAAGGAGCGAATGCAAAGAGCACGGCCGCACCAGCGATCACGCCTGGACTCACCTGCGTGCGCCTTAACAGGAGTGTGAACGCAAACACTGACACCGCGCCCGACATCGGTCCGACTAGCCACGGCGCACCGATAAGCTCACCCAGCGCGAGCATGGCGGGTCCTCCCGGCGGGAATTGCGAGTACACACTGCCATGAGTGTCGACCATGTGCAGCATGCTGAAGAACTCGGGGTGAGCATCCACCGGCCGCGCGAGCACGCCACCGGCGTAGATGCGCGCCTGGAGAAGTTGTGCTAGCTCATCGATGAGCAAGGGGCGCGCGTTGAAGACGTAGTGCGCGATGACACCGTAGAGGACGAATGACACCAGAGCGAGAAATGCTGCGAAGAGAACTGGAAACTCACGGAATCCGCTTCGCAGCCCGACGAATAGCGCGTCACGCCAGAGAAAAGGCACGTTGCGTGAGACAATCGCGAGCACGAGCCCACAGCCGAACACGATGACCGCACCCCAAATCCACTCGGTCAGCGCTGTCTCATACCAGATTATCCGCTCGCCATCTGCGATCCAGTTCGCAATTGGAAGGAGGCCGAAGGAGGCAACGAACAGGGCGATGAGGCGCGGGGCAATTGCGCTTCTCATGCTGTCCATCCTCTCTCTCGCATGGTTAAATTAACGCCCATGAGCGATCTCCCTGTTTCTGGCGTGTTCAACGACGGTTACATCGCGGAAGTATATGAGCGATTCCAGAGGGACGCTTCCTCCGTGGACTCTTCCTGGCGCCAGCTGTTCGCACTCGCCGGGCAGTTGGCGGGAACCACGGTCGGAGCTGCGCCACCCGATCCCGGATTTCTTCGCAAGGTCGCTGGCGCCGCCGAACTTGCCAGTGCGATTCGGCACTATGGTCACCTCGGCGTGCAGATCGACCCGCTCGGCTCCCAGCCACCAGGCGCTCTGGAGCTGACTCCGGAATACCACGGGGTCACCGAGCCTGACCTCGACAGAATTCCTGGTGCCGCGCTGGGTATCCCGCATGCGGCTACCGCTACCGAGGCAGTCGCCTGGCTGCGCGGAGTGTACTCATCGACAATGGGATTCGAGTTCGAGCACATAAGCGAGGAATCTGAGCGCGAGTGGTTTCGCGTGATGATCGAAGGAGACGATTTCAGACGAACGCACTCACCCGAAGAAAGGATCGCCGTTCTCAGGAGGCTCACGGAAGTCGACGGACTCGAGCGCTTCATCGGCCGCGCGTATCAGGGATACAAGCGATTTTCCATCGAAGGCACGGACGCACTGGTTCCAATGCTGGACGTGGCTATCGAGCTGGCTGCGGCCGCGGGCGCTACAAATGTGGTAATCGGAATGGCTCACAGGGGACGCATCAATGTGCTCGCTCACATACTCGAGAAGCCCTACGCTACGCTGTTCCGGGAATTCGAAGGCAAGCATGCCGCCACAGATGCGGCCAGCGAGACCGGTGACGTGAAGTACCACCTTGGACGCCGCACTGAAAAAACATTGCGTGATGGCAAGTCCGTCGCAATTCTGCTTCTTCCCAATCCCAGCCATCTGGAATTCGTGAATCCCGTAGTGGCCGGTGTCGCCCGAGCTCTTCAGCGCGTGCGGGACACGGATGGAAAGACAGTCGCAAGGGATGCATCGCGCAATGAGGACACGGTGTTACCCGTTGTCGTGCACGGAGATGCGGCGTTCCCCGCGGAGGGCGTGGTTGCCGAGACCTTCAACATGTCGGCGCTGCGTGGATACCGTGTGGGTGGCACTCTGCACATCATCTTGAATAACCAGGTAGGCTTTACCACAGACCCGATCGATGGCAGGTCGACGCACTACGCGAGCGACCTCGCCAAGGGATTCGACGTCCCAATCGTACACGTGAACGGGGACGATGCTGATGCGTGCATTGCCGCGGTCAGATTGGGTCTCGCCTACCGCGCCAGGTTCAAGAGGGACTTTCTCATCGACCTGGTAGGCTACCGTCGGTATGGGCACAACGAGACGGACGAGCCCGCGTACACTCAGCCGACGATGTACGAGACTATCCGCAAGCACCCTACACCCAGGCTCGTGTGGGGGGCACGCCTGGCATCGGAAGGGGTGATAGACGAAGCCGAGATCCAGCGAGTGGACGACGACATCCAGCGCTCGATGGAGAAGGTGCA
This sequence comes from Gemmatimonadaceae bacterium, assembly GCA_013817545.1. Lineage (GTDB taxonomy): Bacteria > Gemmatimonadota > Gemmatimonadetes > Gemmatimonadales > Gemmatimonadaceae > JACMME01. The sequence continues at coordinate 4,975 of JACDCM010000057.1, forward strand.
CGGCGAGATGAACGCTCACTTGGATACAGCCGCGGAGACGGATGAAGCCGGAGGTCGCGCCGGGCCGCAAGTCGAAACCGCTGTAAAAGCGGAACTGCTTATCGCCCTCAACGAGCGGATGCTCGGCTATCCCCCAGAGTTCAAGCCCGTCCCGAAACTTGCCAAGCAGTTGGAGCGGAGACGCGCCGCGATGGGTGAGACGGGCGGTGTCGATTGGGGTCACGCGGAGGCGCTAGCATGGGCATCGCTGCTCTCGGAAGGAATATCGGTTCGCATAACGGGGCAGGATGCTGAACGCGGAACGTTCTCGCATCGCCAGGCTGTTTTGCACGACCAATCCAACAACACGACGTACACTCCGCTCGCCAACGTTCCTGGCTCCAGGGGAGCGTTCGAGATCTTCAATAGCCCGCTGTCCGAAACGGCCGTGATGGGCTTCGACTACGGCTTCAGCATGGCAGCGCCCGATACTCTCACACTCTGGGAGGCACAGTTCGGCGACTTCGTAAACGTTGCGCAGCCAATCATAGATCAGTTCATGGCCGCCGATCGCGCCAAATGGAAGCAGGATTCCGGGTTGGTACTGCTGCTTCCGCATGGGTACGAGGGCCAGGGTCCCGAACATTCCAGTGCAAGGCTCGAACGCTTCCTGCAGCTGTGCGCTGAGGGAAATCTGCGGGTGGCGTATCCGTCCACGCCGGCGCAGTACTTCCACATCATGCGTCGCCAGGCAAAAAATCCGTCGCGGCGCCCGCTTGTGCTCATGCAACCGAAGAGCCTGCTGAGATTGCCGGAAGCCGCTTCCAGGCTGGCTGATCTGGTCAGCGGTGGCTTTCAAAAGGTGATTGATGATTTTGCGGCCGCGAAGCGTGCCGCTGCAGTGACTCGGCTCGCATTCTGTTCAGGCAAGGTGTTTTATGACCTAACGGCCGCCGCGCGCAGTGACGGTGGTGCAGATGGGCGCGCGAGCCACGTAGCACTCGTTCGCATTGAGGAGCTGTACCCCTGGCCGCACGAAGCGATTTCCGCGGTTGTCGACAGGTATCCCAATGCGGCAGAGGCGGTGTGGGTTCAGGAGGAGCCGAAGAACATGGGCGCATGGACATTCGTGTCGCCGAGGCTGCCTGCCGCACTCGGAAACGCGTTGCCCGTGAGATACATAGGGCGGCCCGAGCGTGCGAGCCCAGCTGAAGGCCATCTGGACCGACATCAGGAGCAGCAGGCAAGGATCATCGAGGAGGCGCTGGCACCGGTGGAAGAGGGGGTGGGAGTGGGGGCGGGGAGGTGAGCGGGAATTGGGAAACGGGAAACGGGAGGAGGGAACCGAGATTTGCGTCAGTTCGGCGCTTTTCTCGGGCGTTTGGACGGCGTGCGCCGCTTCTCGTTTCCCGATTCCCGATTCCCGTTTCCCGTTTCCTCCTGGTTCTTCTCCTTGCCACTCCGCAGCCGGCGCTCGCGCAGACACGCGGCACCCCAGCGCTCGCGGAGCTCGTCGATGGGCTCGGCGTTTCGATGCGCGTTCTGGTAATCGGCGCACACCCGGACGATGAAGACACCAGGCTAATCGCGTGGCTTGCGCGCGGACGCAAGGTGGAGACTGCCTATCTGTCGTTGACCCGCGGCGACGGCGGCCAAAACCTGATCGGCAATGAGCTTGGTGAGGCGCTCGGCGTCATCCGTACAGAGGAGCTACTCGCCGCCCGCCGAATTGACGGGGCGCACCAGTATTTCACGCGCGCCTATGATTTCGGGTTTTCCAGGAGCGCGGAGGAGACGTACGCGCATTGGCCCAGGGAGGAAATTCTGGGTGACGTAATCAAAGTCGTTCGCGCTTTCGAGCCGCACGTCATCGTGAGCGTTTTCTCCGGTACAGCGCGCGATGGGCACGGCCAGCATCAGGTGGCGGGAATGCTGGCGCGCGAGGCGTACGACCTGGCGGGCGACGCTGCGCGTTTCAGCGAACAGGAGTTTGGAGCTGCATGGACGCCTCTCAAGTTCTACCGGTCCGCATCGTTCCGGCCAAAGGAGGCGACGTTGAGCTACAATGCCGGCGAGTTCAACTCGCTGCTCGGCCGATCCTACGCGGAGATTGCGGCTGAGAGCCGGAGCCAGCACAAGAGCCAGGCATTCGGAGTACTGCAGCGAAAGGGAGCACAAATGGGGCATGTGCTTCGCGAAGCGTCGCGCGCGAATGAATCGACCGATGCCAAGGCGGAGCGTTCGTTGTTCGATGGCATCGATACGACGTGGACGCGCCTTCGTCCCGCCATGCGTTGCACCGCATCCAGAGCGGCCTTTGATTCCATCGCCATCGCGAAATCCGAAGCCCGCCGGCGCCTCGACGTTTTCGAACCGGGAAAGAGCGCAACCGCGCTGGCTGCGATCGCCAGGCTCACACGGCGAGCTATCAATCCGGACGCGAGCGGCGTCGCACAAGGGCAGTGCCGTACGACGAATGCCGACGCTATCGCATCGCTAGCCACACTCCGCGACCGCGCGGACGAGGCGGTTCAGATAGCACTCGGGGTGGCGGTGGAAGCGACGGCGGAAAAGGCATCCGGTGTCGTTGGAGAGTCGACAGCGATCAGGGTTGTGGTCTATAATCGTGGAAATCTGCCTGTCCGGGTGAGCGGCGATGCACTCGCGTCACGAGATGGCTCATCGAACGGCAACGGCGCAGTGCTCCTTCGCCCAGACAGCTCATTCGAGTACACCACTACGCTCACTCCGGAGCGGACATCCCAGCCGTGGTGGCTCACCCAGGCCAGGCGAGGCGATTTGTTCGCACTGCCCATTCCTGCTCAAGCGGCAGACGTCGATCCAGATGCGCTCCAGGCTGTAATCAGGGTCGGATTCGACGGCGGCGAGACAACCCTGACCACGCCGGTTGTCTTCCGCTTTGCGGATCCTGTGCGTGGAGAAGTGCAGCGTCCTGTTGCGATCGTGCCTGCCATTTCCGTCACTTTGGACCGGACGGTGGAATACGTGCCCGCCAATGCCCCGATCGAGCGCACCATTCGCGTTCAGCTTCGCTCGGCGGCGCAATCGAGTCAGGATGTGAGAGTGAGCCTCTCGCTTCCCAACGGTGTCTCCGCGGATTCCGCGCATCGCACCGTCACGCTGCCGACGTTTGGCGCTGTGCGCTCCGCCGAGTTCAGGCTGCGTGGCCGACTTGCATCGGGAACGCACACTATTTCGGCTACGGCCGAAAGCGCCGGCGAGAAGTACGCGACCGGCTACATCCCGATAGAGTACGAGCACATTCGTCCCCAGACGATGTATCGCGATGCGATAGTGCGGGTCGAGGCGACTGACGTGAAGCTGCCGGCAAAGCTCAACGTAGCGTACATCCCGGGCGCCGGGGACAACGTCGCTCCGGCGCTCAGGCAACTCGGCATTCCATTGACCGTCGTCGAGCCGGCGTCGCTCGCCACCATGGATCTCTCGCGATTCACGACGGTCGTGGTGGGGCCGCGGGCTTATGAATCATCCGATGCGCTGGTGAGCAGCAACGCCAGGCTCCTCGAGTTCGCGCACGGTGGCGGAACTCTCGTCGTGCAGTACGGTCAGTACGAGATGATGCGACCGGGAATGATGCCATTCGCGATCACCATCAACCGGCCGCACGACCGTGTCACGGATGAGACAGCGCCGATGACCGTTCTGGCTCCGACTCATCCGCTGTTCAACGTCCCGAACCAGATCACTGATGCAGACTGGCGGGGATGGATTCAGGAAAGATCGCTATATATGCCGCGCACGTTCGCGGAGCAGTACGTACCGCTCTTGTCGGTGAACGATCCTGGACAGGAGCCGCGCAATGGCGCGCTGCTGGTGACCTCCTACGGAAAAGGGACCTACGTGTATACGACCCTCGCTTTTTTTCGCCAACTCCCAGCTGGAGTGCCGGGCGCGGCGCGATTGTTCGCCAATCTGCTGGGCGCGGGGAGAAAATGATCGGTGTTCGGTGTTCGGTGCCAGATGCTCGGTTGGCACAGCGCGGTGCTCGGTGCCCGGTGGTCACAGCTCGGTGTTCGGTGCTCGATGCTCGGCAATCGGCAATCGGCAATCCGCAATCCGCCTTCCTTGCGTTTCTCTTCGTCCTCCTGACCGTCGCTTGCTCCTCTTCCGACGGACGCACCGTCCTCACCGTGTATTCGCCGCACGGCCGGGAACTGCTCGCCCATTACGAGGCTGAGTTCGAGAAGGCCAACCCAGCCGTGGATGTCCAGTGGGTGGACATGGGTTCGCAGGCGATCCTCGACCGTCTTCGGGCTGAGAAAACCAACCCGCAGGCCGATGTCTGGTTCGGTGCCCCCGCCGAAATATTCGCGCGCGCAGCCAGGGAAGATCTCATAGAGCAGTTCAAGCCGTCGTGGGCCAACAGTGTTTCCGCCGAATCGCGCGACGCGGGTGGTCGCTGGTTCGGCACGTATCTCACTCCCGAAGTGATCGCCTACAACAGCGAAGCGGTAAGCGACGCAGAGGCCCCCAAGGATTGGGACGACGTTCTCGATCCCAAGTGGAAAGGGAAGGTGCTCATTCGGAATCCGATCGAGAGCGGAACGATGCGAGCCATTTTCGGCGCGATGATCCTTAGAAGCATGCTTAAGACAGGATCGCCTGAAGGAGGCTACGAGTGGCTTCGCAAGCTCGATGCGAGCACCAAGGAGTACACCGCGGACCCGTCCATCCTGTACCAGAAATTGGGGCGCCAGGAAGGCCTGATCACGCTGTACAACATGCCGGATATCGAGATCCAGCAGAAGCGCGGTTATAAGGTCAAATACTCAATTCCTACGAGCGGCACGCCATTGCTCGTAGAAGGTATCGCTATCGTAAAAGGTGCAAAGCACCCCGACATGGCGAAGGCGTACTATGAATTCGTGACCAGCATCCCCGCACTGCTGGTATCCGCCGAACGCTTCACGCGCATTCCGGCACGCACGGACATTCCCGCCAACTCACTACCCAGCTGGATTCGCGAAGCGCAGGCGAAGATCGTCCCAATGCCGCTAGACCAGGATGTGCTGGCGCAGCATTTGGATGAATGGATGCGGTACTGGGACACGAATATTCGGAATCAGTACAGGGGGAAGTGAAAGTCAGGGGAGTGGGGGATAGAGGATTCGGAGTCGAGAACCGGGGCACGCCCTCCGTTGAACGCTCAAGTCAACCGATCGAACCAGTGCCCACTCCCCATCCCCCATCCCCCACTTCCCAAACCCGTCTCTCTCTCCATAACCTCAGCCGCCGCTTCGGCGCATCCGCCGCCGTGGACGATCTGACGCTCGAGATTACGTCGGGCGAGTTGCTGGCCCTCATCGGCGCTTCAGGTTCCGGAAAGACAACGACGCTGCGCATGGTAGCCGGCTACGAGGCGCCGGACACCGGTTCTGTCATGCTCGATGGGAAGAATATCACGTCTCTTCCACCGGCACGCCGCGATTTCGGGATGGTATTCCAGCACTATGCGCTCTTCCCGCATATGACCGTGGGAGAAAACGTCGCGTTCGGGCTGCAGGCGCGTGGAGTGAAGCGGACGGATCGCGCTGCGCGCGCTACCGAGGCGTTGAATAACGTAGGGCTGGGAGGCGCGGCGGGGCGACCCGTGCAATCCCTTTCCGGCGGCGAGCAGCAACGCGTCGCGCTGGCTCGAGCACTTGTCATCGAGCCAAAGGTCCTTCTACTCGACGAACCGCTGAGTAATCTCGATCCGACGTTGCGGCGCGCGACCCGAGAGGAGCTGCGCGCGACGCTTCAACGTTTGGGCGTCACCGCGCTCTTTGTCACGCACGACCAGGACGATGCTTTTGCGGTCGCGGACCGCGTAGCTCTCATCCAGCGAGGGCGGCTCCTTCAGATTGGAACTCCAGAGGAATTACACGACAGGCCGGCGTCGCGCGCAGTGGCCGAGTTTATCGGGCATTCGACACTGGTCGCGGCTCGCCTCGCCAGCGGCGAGGGGGATGGGAGAGGAACGCAGGTCACGATAACGATCGCGGGCACCGAGCGAAGATTTGCAGCAAGCGCTCCGGGATACACTCGTTCTCCGGATGTCTTCGCGGTATTGCGTCCGGAAGCGCTCGCGCTTGCGGCACCCGACGCTCCAGGCGCGTGGCCCGGTGTCGTCACGGGGCGACGGTTCGCGGGCGGCCTTATGGTGTATCACGTGCGGCTGAGTGATGCGGTAGAGGTCCAGCTGTACAGCACCGATCGTGGAGTTCGGGAAGGGGAGAGAGTTGGAGTTAGTGTAACACGGGAGCCTGTCGCTGTGGTGGATGTGTGACCTCCCGTCTACTCGTTGCGCAACGAACTCCATGAAAACGCCGCCCAATCGCCCAACCCCGCACTCGGTCACCGGCATTCCCGGTACCGTCCCCGAGCCGCGCCGCCGACCGCAACGCGCCTTTGGCACGTGGCTCCTCGCCGCGCCCGTGCTCGCGCTGCTCCTCTGGACCGTTGTGTATCCCAATGTGGCTGTCATCATCGGGAGCTTCGAGAACGGGCTTGCGAATTGGCGTGCTTTCGCGGTCAGTCCCGCGGACCGCGAAGCGCTCGTCACCACTCTCTACATCTCTGTCGGGTCCGTGATTGCCGCCACGGCGATCGGAATACCGCTGGCATTTCTACTATCGCGTTTCGAGTTTCGAGGCCGCCGGATCCTGAGCGCGATAGCCACGCTTCCGGCGGCGCTCCCACCACTGGTAGGCGTCGTCGCGTTTCTCTTTCTTTACGGTGAGAGCGGCGTCGTCACGCGTACCGTGCAGCGCGTACTCGGCCTGGAGGAAGCGCCGTGGAGTCTGACTGGAGCATGGGCGATCATCTTCGTGCACGCGTATACGATGTACGTCTTCGTCTTCCTGTTCGTCTCAGCCGGTTTGGAACGATTCGACACTACGCTCGATGAAGCAGCGTCCGGCCTTGGTGCAACGCGCGGCATGCGGCTCTGGCGAATCACGCTTCCGCTGCTCACCCCATCCATCGCGGGCGCGATGCTGCTCGTCTTCATGAACTCGTTGGGCTCGTTTTCAGCGCCGTTCATCTTCGGGGGCGGACTGCGTGTCCTGTCCACCCAGATTGTCGCGTCCAAGACCAACGGGGCAATGGGCATGGCGTACGTGGAGACGACGGTGCTAGCGGTGAGCGCTGTGCTGGCGCTCGCACTTTTCCGCTGGTTCGAACGACGGCGCACATACGCGATGACCGGCAAGGGGAGAGCGACGCGTGTGACCGTGCGGTCGAGCGCAGCGCGCTACCTGGGCTTGCCGGTGGCACTGCTGTTCGTCGCGGTGCTGGTGCTGCCGCACGCGATGGTCATCCTCATTTCGTTTGCGCGGGACGGCACATGGACTACGCAGATTCTGCCGCCCGCATATACGCTGGACAACTTTCGGCGACTGGCCACTGAGAGCCAGCTGTGGACACCAATACGCAACAGCGTTTCCATGGCCATGCTGTCGACGGTGGCGAACGTGATAGTCTGCTTCGTAGCCGCATACCTCATTGTGCTGAGGCGCTTTCGGGGACGGCGCCTGCTCGAGCTTCTTGTCGCGCTACCGTGGGCAATTCCGGCGACAGCGATCGCGATCGGACTTGCGTCAACTTTTACGGTGAACGATCCGCTCACCGCTCGCGTACTTCTCGTCGGCACGTTCTGGATCCTCCCGCTCGCGTACTTCATTCGCGGCATTCCGCTCGTGGTTACGGCGACGCAGGGCTCCCTCAGGCAGATGGATCCGTCGCTCGAGGACGCCGCGCGCGGGCTTGGCGCGTCCTGGGGGCTCACGATGTGGCGCGTGATTCTTCCGGCGGCTCGCCCGGGTCTCGTTGCCGGAGCAATGCTGGCGGCAGTGACCGCGCTGGGGGAGTTCGTAGCCAGCGTCGTGCTGTACACGCACGCGAACCGTCCGATCTCAATCGAGATTCTGGCGCAACTCCGCGATCTGGCATTCGGCGCCGCGGCCGGATACAGCGTGCTCCTCATCGTGCTGACTCTTGCGATCACGTTAACAGCCCGGTGGGGAGAGAGCAAACTGATTGCGAATGGCTGAGAACCTCCCGGGGCGGAGACTTCCAAGGGTCGTAATCCTCGGTGGCGGATTCGGGGGACTGACCGCGGCCCGTACTCTGAAATCGGTGCCGGTCGAAGTCACACTCATCGACCGGACCAATCATCATCTCTTTCAGCCACTGCTGTATCAGGTGGCCACCGCCATGCTTGCCCCAACAGACATTACGGCACCCATACGTTGGATCTTGCGGAACCAGCGCAACGCCCGCGTGCTAATGGCGGAGGCGCTCAGCGTGGACGTCGCTCGGCGCGTGGTGCTTCTCGATGAGGGCGCGGAGATTTCCTATGACTTTCTCATCGTCGCTACCGGGTCCAGACACGCATATTTCGGGCACGACGAGTGGGAGGCCGATGCGCCTGGCCTCAAGAGCATTACCGACGCGCTCGACATGCGGCGGCGATTTCTGCTTGCGTTCGAGGAGGCGGAGAAGTGTGAGGATGACGCGCTCCGCAGCGCCTGGCAGACCTTCGTTGTCGTCGGAGGCGGGCCGACTGGAGTCGAGCTGGCCGGGATGCTTCCCGAGATAGCGCGTGGGGCGCTGAAAAATGATTTCCGGCGCATCGACACTCGTCAGACGCGCGTGATTCTTCTCGAGGGAGGGCCAGGAATTCTGGTTGCGTTTCCGCCGGAGCTCTCGCTTCGCGCCGCGCGGGATCTCGCCGAGTTGGGAGTTGAAGTTCGGACCAATGCTCTGGTCACGCGAATCGATCAGGATGCCGTGTACGTTGGCGGCGACCGGATCCCAGCGCGCACTGTCTTCTGGGCGGCGGGAAACATCTCGTCGCCTCTGGGAAACTGGCTGGACGCACCGCTCGACCGCGCCGGGCGAGTGCAGGTCGAGCCGGATCTCTCGGTGCCCAATCATCCGGAGGTATTTGTTGTCGGCGACATGGCAGCCGTCGTGCAGGACGGTCAGCTCGTGCCCGGTGTTGCACCCGCGGCGAACCAGGAAGGTAGAACGGCCGCAAAGAACATAGCGCGGACGCTCGCAGGAAAGCCGCGCAGGAATTTTCACTACTTCAACAAGGGAAACCTCGCGACGATTGGCCGCTCGCGCGCCATCGCGGAGTTCGGGCGCGTGCACATCGCCGGCCGCCTCGCGTGGTTAATGTGGCTCGGCGTCCACATCATGTATCTGGTGGGTTTTCGGAATCGCCTGAGCGTGCTGCTGCAGTGGGGATACGCGTACGTGACGTATCAACGGGGGGCGAGGTTGATCGCTGAAGCACCCGCTGGAAGAACGGGGCGGCCGGTCGGTTAACGGAGCCAGCACGCGCCATTGAAGTAATCGGCGTGACGCCACGCAATTCGGGGGCATTCGTGCCGGCGCTGGATCAGACTGACACTGGCCCACTGGCACTGACACCCTCCCGTCACCAATGTCAGAGGACGACATCATTGACCCATCCCTCCAACAATCACACCTCCACTATCACCGGATGCTCCCCCGTCTTCTGATGCTGGTACGCCTCCAGCCCCACCGCCAGAAAGAACATCGCCGCCACCATCCCCGCTGACGTCCAGAAGGGAACCACGGTCGCGAACTTGTCCCACGCAAAGCCGGCCCACAGCGGGTAGATAACGCGTACGATACCGCCGAAGGTCTGCTGCAAACCCATGTACAGCCCGCGCTCGTGCTCGCCGATCACCTGGGATAGAAGGGCAGTCACCGCCGGGAACGTGAAGGTGGCGCCGAGCGGGAGGAGCCCAGCCGCGAGAGCCAGCAGCGGTATGGAGTTGGTTAGCGGAATGGTGAACAATCCCAGAGCGAGCAGTGCGATGCCAAGCCTCGCCGTCTTTCCTTCGCCAATCCGGTCCAGGACCTTCCCGAGCACTCCGACGCGGACCACC